>QHTW01000143.1 GCA_003220955.1 Gemmatimonadota bacterium
GCATGGGCTCACCCGTGAGCATCGCTTCGTTCACCGCGGACCCGCCCTCGGTGACGACCCCGTCCACGGGCAACTTCTCACCGGGTTTCACGATCACCAAATCCCCGACAACGACCGCCTCGACGGGGACCTCCGTCTCCTGCCCATCGCGGATGACGTGCGCCGATTTCGCGCGCAATGCGGCGAGCCGGCGGATCGCCTCCGACGTGCGGCCCTTCGCGCGCGCCTCGAGCAGCCGGCCGAGCAACACGAGCGCGATGATGGCCGCGACCGCTTCGTAGTACACGTCCGCGGGGAGGCCCGCGCGAAGAAAGAACGTGGGCGCGGCGGTCGCGACGAGTGAATAGAGGTAGGCCGCTCCCGTGCCGACCCCGATGAGGGTGTTCATGTCGGCCGTGCGGTGCCGCAGCCCGCTCCACGTGCCCCTGTAGAACTGCTGGCCCGACCAGGCGACCACGGGCAGCGTGAGACCGGCGAGTCCCCACTTGATCCAGTCGAGGTCGAGCACCCACCCGCGCGCCGCGATCCAGTCGCGCAGCGAGACCGCCAGCGGCATCAGCAACCGCCCCAGGAGATCCACCTGCTTCATGGTGCCGTTCTCGCCCATCGGGCGATCGGCCATCAGCAGCATCGAGCCGAGCATGGCGACGATCGTCACGAACGCCGCGACGACGAACTTCCACGTGAGCGCGCGGATCTCGCGGCGGCGCGCGATCCGTTCCCGCTCGAGCGGATCCTCCGCCGCGATCGGCTCGGCGACCTCGAACCCCGCCGCGGTCACCGCCTCCTCGAGGTCCTCGGCCCCGACGACTCCTGGAACGTAGTCCACGGTCGCCGTCTCCGTCGCCTGATTGGCGACGGCGCGAATGACGCCGGTGACCTTCGACAGCGACTGCTCGAGCGGCGCGACGCTCGGCGCGTAATGCAGATCGACGATCCCGAACGTGACGGTTGCCTTGCCGCAGTTGTAGCCAGCCTCGCGCACCGTCTTGATCAGCTGCCCGACGTTGGTCTGCGCGGAGTCGTACTCGATGGCGGCTTTGTTCGTCGCGAAGTTGACGCCAGCCGACGTGACGCCGCTCGCCCCGGCCAGCGCCTCCTGCACCGTCGCCGCGCAGCTGGCGCAGGTCATCCCTTCGATCGGCAGCACGATGCGGGTCTTACTCATGGGCGGGGGCGGGGGGCGGCATCGTGGAATTTGTGGGGCGACGAGGCGGCGCGACGCTCGCCGGGCGGCTCCACGACGAGCAGCCCCTTTAGCATGTTCATGCCGCACCGAAACGCGTATTCGCCCGGTTGCTCCGGCGTGAACTCGATCGTGGTGGTTTGAAATGGCGGGAGCTGCTGATCGATGCCGAACTTCTCGAACACGAGGCGCTCCGAGCAGTCGGCCGTCTCGTCGCGGTAAAACTGCAGCCGCACCGGCTTTCCCGCCTGGACGACGATCGTGTCGGGGGTGTAGCCGCCCTTCACCGTGACGCGGACCTCCTGCACACCGCTCGCGCCGGTCGTGGCCGCCACCGCCGGGTTGCGGGAGTAGAGGAAGTACCACAGCACCCAGACGATGGCGACCGCGCCGAGCGCCGTGACGGCGATCTGGGTGGACGTCACGCGTCCGTCGCTAGCGCACCTGCGCGCGCGCGGGAGCGCCTCGAGCGTGTGCGGCGGATTCGATCCGCATGGCGTAGAACGAGCGCCACACGAATGCCAGCGCGATGATGAGGAACGCCCCCGCGAGCACCAGACTCAGCGCGGCCCCGCGCTGGGCGGTTAGCGAGACTGCCAGCTCGACCGCGAGCAAGCCAAACAGGGTGGTGAACTTGATGATCGGGTTCATCGCGACCGACGAGGTATCCTTGAACGGGTCGCCCACGGTGTCGCCGACGACGGTCGCGTCGTGCAACGGCGTGCCTTTCTGCTTCAGTTCGGTCTCCACGATCTTTTTGGCGTTGTCCCACGCCCCCCCCGCATCCGCCATGAAGATGGCCTGGTAGAGGCCGAAGAGCGCGATCGAGATCAGGTAGCCGATGAAGAAGTACGGCTCGACGAACGCGAACGCGAGCGTCGCAAAGAAGACCGTCAGGAAGATGTTGAACATCCCCTTCTGTGCGTATTGCGTGCAGATCGCCACCACCTTCTTGCTGTCCGAGACCGAAGCCTTGGTCGTCCCCTCGAGCCGGATGTTCGCCTTGATGAACTCGACGGCGCGGTAGGCGCCGGTCGTCACGGCCTGCGTCGAGGCACCGGTGAACCAGTAGATCACCGCGCCGCCCGTGATCAGGCCGAGCAGGAACGGCGGATGGAGAATCGACAGGTTCGACAGCAACTCGGGTTGCAGCCCGCGTGTCAGCGCGACAATGATCGAGAAGATCATCGTCGTCGCGCCGACCACCGCCGTACCGATGAGCACCGGCTTTGCTGTCGCCTTGAATGTGTTCCCCGCTCCGTCGTTTTCTTCCAGGTTCGCTTTGGCCCGCGCGAAATTCGGCTCGAACCCGAAGTCCCGCGCCATCTCGCCCCGCAGGTTCGGCACCTGCTCGATCAACGAGAGCTCATAGACCGACTGCGCGTTGTCGGTGACGGGGCCGTACGAATCCACCGCGATCGTCACCGGTCCCATGCCGAGAAATCCAAAGGCGACCAGTCCGAACGCGAAGACCGCCGGGGCCACCATCAGCGCTCCGAGACCGGTGGTGCTGACGCCGAAGGCGATGGCCATCAGCGCCATCATCGTCAGTCCTAACCAGAACGCACTGAAGTTCCCGGCGACGAAGCCCGACAGAATGTTCAACGATGCCCCGCCTTCGCGGGACGACGTCACAATCTCCCGAACATGCGCCGAGTGGACCGACGTGAAGACCTTCACGAGCTCCGGGATGATCGCGCCCGCGAGCGTGCCACACGTGATGACGAGCGACTGCTTCCACCACAGGGCGGGATCGCCGCCAATACCGGGGATCAGCAGCCGGGACGCGAGGAACGTGAGCGCTACCGACACGAACGACGTCAGCCAGACGAGCGTCGTGAGGGGCGTCTCGAAGTTCATGTGGTCCGCGGTCTGGTATCGCGCTTTCGTGAACGCGGCGTTCAGGAAGTACGAGAGACCTGACGCCACGATCATCATGACGCGCATCGCAAAGATCCACACGAGCAGCTGCACCTTGACCAGCGGGTCGTGCACGCCGAGCAGGATGAACGAGATCAGCGCGACCCCCGTCACGCCGTACGTCTCGAACCCGTCCGCGCTCGGCCCCACCGAATCGCCGGCGTTGTCTCCCGTGCAGTCGGCGATGACACCAGGGTTGCGGGCGTCGTCTTCCTTGATCTTGAAGACGATCTTCATGAGATCGGCGCCGATGTCGGCGATCTTGGTGAAGATGCCACCCGCGACGCGCAGCGCCGCCGCGCCGAGGGACTCACCGATCGCGAAGCCGATGAAACACGGACCGGCGTAGTCACCGGGGATGAAGAGCAGGATCAAGAGCATCAGCAGCAGCTCGACACTGATCAGCAGCATCCCGATGCTCATGCCCGCCTTGAGCGGGATCGCATGGTTGGGATAGGGCTTGCCTGTGAGGCTGGCGAAGGCGGTGCGCGAGTTCGCGAACGTATTGACCCGGATGCCGAACCACGCCACACCATAGCTCCCGGCGATGCCGATCAGGCTGAACAACAGGATGATGATCACCTTCATCGCGGGGAAGCCACGCACCACGGCCCCGGTCGCATCCGTCGTCTGTGCCAGCGTGCCGAAGTACACGGCCACAATGGCGCCGATGAAGACCCACAGGATGAGCAGGAAGCGTCCCTGCGTGAGCAGGTACGTCTTACAGGTTTCGTAGATCAGCTCGGAGATTTCCCGCATCGCCCGATGCACGGGGAGATTGCGGAGCTGCGTGTACTGCGCCAGACCGAACAGCAGACCGAGCGCGCAGATGAGGAGCCCCCACAGCAACAGGGCGCGCCCGCCGATCCCGCCGAGGAAGGTGGCCTGATTCAGGTCGGGCAGGATGAGCGCCGCTTCACCGCCTGCTGCATGCTGGGCGGGATTCTGCAGCAATCCGAGAATCATGCGGGATTATCTCCTGAAGTGGGCTTACTTCTCGGCGTATTCGTAGTACTCGATGCCGAGGTGCGTGATCTGCTCCTCGCCCATCATCCAGCGCAGCGTGTTCTTGAGCTTCGTCTGCTGAATGAACAGATCATGCTCGGCGTAGAGGCCCTGGGCAAACTGCGGGCTCTTAAAGTAGAAGGAGAGCCATTCCTGGATGCCCGACAGTCCCGCGCGGCCGGCGAGATCGAAGAACAGCGCGAGGTCGAGCACGATCGGGGCCGCGAGGATCGAGTCGCGGCACAGGAAATCGACCTTGATCTGCATCGGATAGCCGAGCCATCCGAAGATGTCGATGTTGTCCCACCCTTCCTTATTATCTCCGCGGGGCGGGTAGTAGTTGATCCGAACCTTGTGGTAGACCTTGCCGTACAGCTCGGGGTAGAGGTCGGGCTGGAGAATGTGCTCGAGCAGCCCGAGCTTGGACTCCTCTTTCGTCTTGAACGACTCGGGATCGTCCAGCACTTCACCGTCACGGTTACCGAGGATGTTCGTGGAATACCAACCCGATAGGCCCAGCATACGCGCCTTGAAGGCCGGCGCGAGCACGCTCTTCATCATCGTCTGGCCGGTCTTGAAATCCTTGCCGCCGATCGGCACATGGCGCTCGTCGGCCAGCTTCTCCATAACCGGCAGGTCCACGGTCAGGTTGGGCGCGCCGTTCGCAAACGGCACGTTCTCCATCAGCGCGGCGTACGCGTAGAGCATGGAGGGCGCGATCGACTGATCGTTCTGCTCCATCGCCTTCTCGAACGCCGCGAGCGATTGATGGGCGGGGCCAGGCGTCAGGAACACCTCCGTCGACGCGCACCACACCACCACCAGACGATCCAGCGTTGCGCTCGTCTTGAAGTTGCGCATGTCCTCGCGCAGCTGCTCGGCGAGCTCCCGCTTGGTCTTTCCACGCTTCACGTTCGTCCCCTGCAGCCGCTTCACGTAGTACTGATCGAAGACGGCCGGCATCGGCTTGATACTCTGGAGGAACGGCTTGATCGGCTCGAGGTGCTCGTGCTGGTCCAGCACGCCGGCCTTCACGGCGGCGGTGTAGGCGTCGTCGGGAATGGGATCCCACGCCGCAAAGACAAGATCGTTGAGGTCCGCGAGCGGGACGAAGTCCTTGATCTTCGGCACGCGCTTCTCGGTGCGCTTGCCGAGGCGGATCGTCGCCATTTGGCTGAGCGAGCCGATCGGGAGCGCGCGACCCCGCCGCACGTTTTCCACCCCGGCGATGAACGTCGTGGACACGGCGCCGAGGCCCACCAACAGCACGCCCAGTTTTCCCGTCGCGGGCGCGATCTCGCGCGCGCCGCCTGTTAAGACCGCTTGATCCCGTACCATCAATGTCCTTTGCGGCGTGCGGCCGCCATTCCAGGCAACGTCTCACGTTTAGGAATCGGCGAAGGCGGCGGCGCGCCCCGCGCCACCTGGGCGACATGCACCACCCGTTGGAACACCGTGATCGCGGAGACGAGCGCGAGCACCACCACAATCCAGAATAGCACGACGCCGGGGCGCCCCCGCCCCGGCCCCGCGCCCAGTACCAGCGCAGGCACCCCGAGCAACAAAATGCGCTCGGCGCGGGGCGCAATGCCAACCTTGTTTTCAACGCCGAGCGCTTCGGCTCGCGCCCGCGTGTACGATACCAAGAGCGAGGCGACGAGCGCGACGAGCCCGGCCGCGATGGCCCGCGGCTTCATGTCGGCCGGCAACGGGCCGGTCAAAAAATAGAAGATCAGCCCCGCAAAAACCGCCCCCTCGCCGACCCGGTCGAGCGTCGAATCGTAAAACGCGCCGAACGTCGTCATCTTGCCGCCCAGGCGCGCCACCTGCCCGTCGAGAAGGTCGAATATCCCGCTAATCAGAAGCAGCAATCCGCCGAGCCGGATGGCGCCTGTGCCAAACGCCACTCCCGAGCCGATTACGACCAGTGTGCCGACGGTGGTAATCGCATTCGGATCCACGCCAGCCTTGATGAGCAGACGCGCCAGCGGGCTGATCAGCTTGACGAAGCCGTCCTTGACGCGCTGGGGAATGACGTTCATGCCGGGGGGAAGCTAATCGCCGGGGGCGATGACGGTAGGGCCAAAACTCCTAGTGGACCAAAGGGTTGGCTCGTACCTTTGGACAGCCGTCGTGAACGCTTCACCAGGAGCCTGCCATGACTCACCTGTTCTTCCTCCTCGCGCTCGCCGTGCAGCAGCCGACTTCTCCAAGCGCCCCTCCCGACGACCCGTTCGTCTGGCTCGAGGACGTCGAAGCGGCGCGCTCGATGGAGTGGGTGAACGCCAAGAACGCGGCAACGCTCGCCGTCCTCGGTCGCGCGCCGCTCTATCAGACGTTCTACGATCGACTCAAGCAGATCCTCGATTCCAAGGACAAGATCGCCTACCCCAACGTCATGGGGAATGCGCTCTACAATTTCTGGAAGGACGCCGACCACGAGCGCGGCATCTGGCGACGGACGACGTGGGCGAGCTACGCCACCGCGAGTCCGATATGGGAAACTGTGATCGACCTCGATTCGCTGAGCAAGGCGGAGGGCGTGACGTGGTCTTGGGGTGGCGCGGATTGCCTCGAACCCGAGTACCGCCGCTGCATCGTCGCCCTGTCGCGCGGCGGCTCGGATGCGACCGAACAGCGCGAGTTCGACGTGACCACGAAGCGATTCGTCGCCAACGGATTCAAAGTGCCGGAGGCGAAGACCAGCACCACGTGGGTCGATGACAACACGCTCCTCATCGGCACCGATTTCGGGCCCGGCAGCCTCACGACCTCCGGCTATGCGCGCCTCTTCAAGCTGTGGAAGCGCGGGACCCCGCTCGCCGCCGCGACGACGCTGTTCGAGGCTCCGGCAGATGATGTCGGCGGGTTCGGCTTCAGCGTCGTTTCCGGCGGCCGCCGCTACGTGGAACTCGCGGACCGCATCAACTTCTACGAAGGTGCGCAATACGTCTACGACCAGGGGAAGCTGGTCAAGATCGATATCCCCAGAGACGCCGACATCTCTCAGGTCGGCGATCAGTTGGTCGTGTATGTCCGCGACCCCTGGACGGTGGCGGGACACACCTGGCCGACCGGAACGCTGGTCGCGACGTCCTTCGACAACTTCCTCGCCGGCAAGCGCGACCTCCAGCTCGTGCTGCAGCCCGGACCGCGCGAAACGGTCGACGGCGTTTCGGCGACGCGCGACTATCTGATCGTCAACGTCCTCAACAATGTGCGCGGCGAGCTCCGGCGCTATCGCTATCAGCAAGGCGCATGGAAGTCGGAAAAAGTGCCCGCGCCCGATTTGGGCTCCGTCGGTGTCGTCGCTCTCTCGCCGTACACGAATCGCTACTTCTTCACGTTCACGAACTTCATTCAGCCGACGACACTCTATCTCGCCGAGGAGAACGGCGGCGTCGCGGAGGTCAAGCGCCTCCCGGCGATGTTCGACGCGACCGGACTGGTCGTCGACCAGCAGGAAGCGACCTCGGCGGACGGCACGAAGATCCCGTATTTCGTCGTGCATCGCCGTGATTTGAAGCGCAACGGCAACAACCCCACGCTGCTCGGCGCCTACGGCGGATTCGAGATTGCCAATACACCGTCCTACAGCACGCACACCGGCGCGGCGTGGCTCGAGCGCGGCGGGGTCTACGTGCTGGCCAATATTCGCGGCGGCGGTGAATTCGGACCGCAGTGGCATCGCGCCGGCCTCAAGGAGCACCGGCAGCGCATCTACGACGATTTTGCGGCGGTCTCGCAGCGGCTCATCCAGGACAGCATCACCAACCCCCAGCATCTGGGGATCCGCGGCGGCTCGAACGGCGGGCTGTTGATGGGCGTCGCGCTCACCCAGCATCCCGAGTTCTACAACGCCGTGCTGATCCAGAATCCGCTGCTCGACATGAAGCGCTACAATCACCTGCTCGCCGGCGCGAGCTGGATGGCGGAATACGGCGATCCCGACAAGCCCGAGGAGTGGGCCTATATCTCGCGTTACTCACCATATCAGAACCTGAAGCCAGGGACGAAGTACCCCACGGTGATGTTCACGACGACGACGCGCGACGACCGCGTGCATCCCGGCCACGCGCGCAAAATGGCTGCGAAGATGGAATCGATGGGCATTCCGTTCTACTACTTCGAGAACACGGAGGGCGGACACGGCGCCGGGGTCACGAACGCGCAAGTCGCGAAGGAACTCGCGCTCACCTACGTCTATCTGTGGCGGCAGCTCGGGGTTCCGATGGAGTCAATCCCGTAACCTTACCCGCGGGGCTTGATCGCGCCGGTCACTTCGACGACGACGCGGTAGCCTTCCAGCCGGGACGGAATTCGGCGTGCGGCGGGGGCACTCGAATCGGCCACCAGCACCTTGATGCAACGCGCGCCGTCGCACAACCCGATCGCCGTTCCCACGACGCCGGGAATTGCCATCAGCGAATCGGTATGGTCGGCGAGCACTTCATCGATGCTCCGAGTGGCCACCGGGGCTCCCCCGCTGTGAGTGCCGGAACAGGCCGCCACCACTGCGGCCAGCACCACCGCCGCGATCCGACGTCCGATCACTACTGGCGCTTCACGGTGACCGAGAAGCCGTTGCTGCTGCCATCCGGATCGTGATTCAGCGACGACTTATACACGTAGCCCGCGAGTGTGATGCCGGTGACCCCGAACGAGACCATCTTCGTCGAACTCGGGGACGTCAGGACGACGCTGCAGATCCCATTGCTGCCCGCCGTCGTCGTGCACACCACATCGGGGCCGGATCCGTTCCAGAGGCCGTGGACGGTCGCGCCGGTCACGAGATTATGCCTGGAGTCGTGGACTGTGATCTGAACCGTAGCGGTCCAGGTGTTCCCGTTGATCGTGGCAAAGCCATCGAGATTCCCGACGTGGAGGTTCGGCGGGTTCACCGTGATCGCGATCGCGCGAGCGTTGTTGCTCGGGTTGTTGTCGGCAAACATCTGCGTCGCCGTCAGGATATGCCCGTTCGTGGCAGCACCGGCGGTGTTCCAGTTGATGGTGCCCGTCGCACTGGCCCCCGCCGCGAGTCCGGGGAATGTCTGCGTGCCAACCGTCACGTTGCCGGCCGTGCCGTCCGTCAGCACGACGGCGAAACTCGTGGTTACATCCTGCCCTGCCACGTTCTGCACCGTGATCACCACAGGTGCCGTATCGCCTTGCGTCACCGAGCCGGGCGCGGTAATGCCCGCTAGCGCGAGATCGGCCGGCGGCGGCGGCGGCGGTGCCGGCGGAGGTGCCGGCGGCGGCGGTGGGGGCGGCGGTGGGGGCGGGGGCGGCGGCGGCGGCGGCGCCGTCACTGTGATCGTCGCGGACCCCTGATTGTTGGCGGCATTTGCGTCCGCCAGGGTCTGTGTGGCTACCAGCTGATGTGCACCGACCGCCGCGCCCGTCGTGCTCCAATTGAACGCGCGCGTCGTGTTGCCCGACACCGGGAGGCCATTGATCGTCTGTGTGCCGATCGTCACCCCGGCCGTCGCATCCGTCAGGACGATATCGAAGTTGCTACTGACAGTGAGCCCACCCACGTTCTGAACGGTGACCGCGATGGCAGCCGTAGCCCCCTGCGTCACGGACGCGGGCGCTGTCACACCACTCACGGCGATGTCGGTCACCGGCGGTGCCAGCACGTCGATCCCGATCCCGACGCTGTTGTTCGCCGGGTTGGCGTCGGCCAGCTTCTGGGTCGCGAACAGCGTGTGTCCCCCGAGTGCCGAGCCGGCGGTGATCCAGTTGAATGTGCGCGTCACGCTCGCGCCGGCCGCGAGCCCCGGGATCGTCTGCGTGCCGAGTACCGCGTTGCCATACGTCCCATCGGTCAGCGCGACGTCGAAGCTGGTGGTCACATCCTGCCCACCCACGTTCTGCACCGTCACGACGACGGGAACGATGTCGCCCTGTGAGACGCGCGCCGGCCCGGTGACGCCGGTGACCGCGAGATCAGTCGGCGGCGGCGGCGGCGGCGGTGGCGGCGGGGGCGGCGGCGGCGGCGGCGGGGGCGGCGGCGGCGGCGGCGGGGGCGGGGGCGGCGGGGGCGGCGGGGGCGGCGGGGGCGGCGGCGGCGGCGGTGGTGGAGGCGGTGGCGGCGGCGGTGGTGCGGCATCGTGGCAGCTTCCCGAGCCCGTGTCCGTGAAGCTGCCGCCCGCCACCCGTCGCGCCCGCAAATCCGTCAGTCAGCACGACATCGAAGTTGGTCGTGACGTCCAGCCCGCCGACATTCTGCACTGTCACCACGACGTGCGCGGTGTCACCCTGGGCAACCGAGCGCGGCCCGGTGATGCCGGTGACCGCGAGATCCGTCCCGGGCGGCGGCGGCGGCGGCGGCGGGGGCGGCGGGGACACCGACGGCAGCGTCACGTTGATCCCGATTCCGATGCTGTTGTTCGCCGGATTGGCGTCGGCCAGCTGCTGCGTGGCAAACAGCGTGTGCCCGGTGATCGCCGCTCCGGCGGTGTTCCAGGGGATATCGACGGTGGTCGTCGCCCCCACGACGAGTCCCGCCACCGTTCCCGTACCGACCGTCGGGCCGGCCCACCCGTCGGTTAGGATAACGGTAAAGCTCGGGCCGACGTCCACCTCCCCGACGTTCTGCACCGTGACGACGTCTCCCTGCGCCACCGAGCGGGGCCCGGTGATGCCCGTCAGAGCGATATCGGTCGGCTTGGGTGTCACCGTGACAACCGACGTGAGCTTGTTGTTCGCGGCATTGTCGTCGGACAGACTCTGCGTCGCCACGAGCGTGTGCCCGCCCAGCGCGGCGCCGGTCGTATTCCAGCTGAAGACAACCAACGTATTGGTACCAGGCGCCAACCCAGCGACAGTCTGCGTACCGAGTGTGACGCCAGCCGTCGAGTCCTGCAGGCTGACGGTGAAGCTGCTCGTGACGTTCTGATTGCCGACGTTCGCCACCGTTACGCCGACGTTGACCGTATGTCCCACGATCACCGAGCCAGCCCCAGTGAATCCCGTCACGGCGACGTCGGTGATCGGGGGAGTGACGGGAATCGTCAATGAGCGCTGATCGTTACCGGGGCGCTGGTCCGTCAGGTTGTGGCTGGCCACGAGGCCGTGGTCACCCGTGGTCGCCGGTGTCCACGCGAAGGTCAGGGTCGTGCTAGCGCCCGCGACCAGTCCGGCGACGGTCTGCGTACCCACGATCACGTGCGCCGTCGTGTCCTGCAGCGTGACGTCGAAGCTGGAGATGTCCTGGTTGCCGAAGTTCTTCACCGTCACCGCGATGTTGCCCGTCGTGTTTTGCACCAGCGTACTCGGCCCGCTCATACCGATCACCGCGAGGTCGGTCAGTGGGCGCGGTGGCGGCGGCGCAAAGCCGTCGACGCTGACGCCGAAGCGGTTGAGCACGAGGTCGATCCGATTGGCGATCGTCACGGACGAGCTTCCCGCGAACAGCAGCCCGACGGGATTGAGATTCGCGTCGTCGGTGACGATGAGCGAGCCGGAGTCCCCGCCGCCGCTGAACGTGCCGGGCGAGATGATCAGCTGATCAACGAAGCGCGCGGTCTTGGTGCAGCTGATTCCCGAGACTTGATAACACACGGTGACCGTAGCATTGACGCCGGTGATCTGGCCGTGCGTGAGCCGCGTGGTGCGGCCGTATTTCTGCACGTTGAGACCGAGCAGCGCGTCGCGGTTGTCGAATAAGCCATCGCCGTTGGCATCACCGTAGATCGTCGAGTTCGGCATGCCGTAGCCGTCGTCCGCGGGTACGGCGTTGTCGAGCAGATCCGTACTGGACAGGGCGATCGCCGCGTCGATCGTGTTATTCGCGCCGCTGAAGGTGATCGTCTGGAAATCGGACAGGGTCGCGATCTGGTCCGCTGCCGTGCCGCCGTCGAACGGGCCTGGCTGGTACTCCGGATCACCGATCGTGGCGGTGGCCAACAAGGGCAAGCTGAAGGGATTCGTCTGGGTGTGGATGGAGCGCGTGGTCCCCAAGAAGCCGCGCGTGCCTCAGCCGAAGGTGATCGCCGGATGCCCGACCGAGAAACCCAGCGGAGCGGGTCGCTGACGCTGGGTTGGATCGCTGAACGCCATGATGCGACCGGTGACGCTGACGCTGACTGGCACGCCATCGAGTGCCTGGGGCAGACCGGCAATTCCCGGTCGCTCGACGAGGAGCAACACGCCGGCGTGTCCGTTTGCGAACCCCACCGCCGTGCCGACGACGCCCGGAGTGTCCAGCAGCTTCGGCGAATGCCGATGCTGCGCCGCAACGGCGCTCTGGAACTCCGCGGTGAACTGCTGCCCGACATCGGGGGGGCGTGAAACAGAAGGACCGGCCGGAGAATCGCCTGTGTTGTCGAAACAGGCAGCCATCACGAAGATGATGGCCACGCAC
>QHTW01000144.1:0-476 GCA_003220955.1 Gemmatimonadota bacterium
CGCCCTGTGCTTCCTCTTCTTCTTCCTCACCGGCGCCCTGCATGGCCAGGTCGGTTCCACCACCGACATCCTCACCGGCACCGTCACCGCCGAGACCGGCGCGCCGCTTCCCGGCGTCATCATCGAAGCGATGTCCCTCGAGACCCAGACCGTGCGTCGCGCGACGACCGACGCGCGCGGGCGCTACACCATCCTCTTCCCGGACGGCGGCGGACAGTATCAAATGACCGCGCGTTACCTGGGCCGGCAGCCCCAGCAGACGACCCTGCAACGCTACGCCGACGAAGACCGCTTCCTGTGAAACCCGCAGCTGCCGCCGGTCGCGATCACCCTCGCTCCGATCACCGTCCATCCGCCGCCGCGCGCCGTGCGCGCGCCGGACGTCCCCACCCCCGGCTCCGCCGAACGTGCGCTTACCCCCGAGCTCGTCGCTCGCCTGCCACTTGAGGATAACGACCTGAATGCGCTCGCCACCC
>QHTW01000144.1:512-3906 GCA_003220955.1 Gemmatimonadota bacterium
CGACCGACTCCACCGCGGCGGCGTTCTCAGTCGCGGGTCTGCGCTCCGACGCCAACGCAGTCACGCTCGATGGCCTGAACATCAGCACGAGCTCGGTACCGCAGGAAGGATTGCGCACGACGCGCGTCGTGACGAGCACGTACGACGTCTCGCGCGGCGCCTTCAGCGGCGGCCTCGTCGCCGCGACGACGCGCGGTGGCGCGAACGTCGTCCAAGGCACCTCGGCCTACACCCTGCGCGATCAAGCGCTCGCCGTCACGACCGACGAAAACTCGCCGTTCGCGCAAGGCTACACCCAAAACCAGCTGAGCGGCGGCATCGGCGGGCCGCTCGTGCGCGACCGCTTGTTCGTCTTCGCCTCGGGACAAGCGCGGCTGCGCGACGACGCGCAAATGTCGCTGCTCGATGCCACGCCGACCGATCCGGAACGACTCGGCGTCCGGCCGGACTCGGTCGCGCGCTTCCTCGCGGCGCTGCAGGGCATGGGCCTCTCGCCGACGAGCGTGCGACCGAGCGACACCCGGAGCACCGATAATCTCATTTCGCTCGTCCGCCTCGATTACATCGCGAGCAATTCGCATACGATCACGCTGCGTGGCGACTGGCGCTGGGGCAGTCAGCATCCGAGCCGCATCCAGCCGCTGTCGTTACCCCAGGTGGGCGGCTCAACAAGCAACTCCGGTGGCGGCGTGATGACGACCGTGACCTCGCGCTTCGGCGTACACATCATCAACGAGGCCAAAGTCTACCCGAGCGTCAGTCACCAGGACGGCGAGCCGTTCACCGTGCTCCCCTCCGGCCGCGTCCTGGTGGCGTCCGATTTGTCGGGCAGCCCGGTACCGGGCGTGGCCGTGGGAACGCTCGTCTTCGGCGGCAACGCGGGGCTGCCGTCCGGCTCGCGGAGCATGAGCCTCGAGGTCGCGGACGAGCTGTCCTTCATGCCCGGAACGGGCGTGCACCGCTTCAAGCTCGGTGCCTCCGCCCAGACCACGCACTCGACCACCCAACCCGCCGCGAATCGGCTCGGCACGTTCACCTACAACTCGCTCGCGGATCTCGAGGCGGATCAGCCGGCGTCGTTCAGCCGCGCGCTCGTCGTTGCCGCGCGCGCCGCGAGCAGCCGGGACTACACCGCCTACGCGGCCGATGTCTGGCGCGCGTCGCCCGCGCTGCAGCTCACGTACGGCGTCCGTCTCGAGGGGTCGCGCCTGGCGAATCCGCCGCCGTTCAACCCCGACGTCGCCACGGATTTTGGACGCAACACGGCGCGGTTGCCGCATGAATGGCATCTCAGTCCGCGCGCCGGGTTCACCTGGACGCTCGGTGCGATGGGTGGGGCGGGGACCCAGCCTGCGTTCATCATCCGCGGGGGGGCCGGTGAGTTCCGCAGCCCGGTTCCGACCGGGCTCGTCGCGTCGGCCCAGAGCGCCACGGGCTTGGCCGGGTCCGCGACGGAGCTGATCTGCATCGGCAGCGGCGTGCCCGTGCCCGACTGGTCGGCGTATGCCGCCGACACCACGGCGATCCCCGACAACTGCGCCTCCGGTGGTCCTCCGCTCGCTCCCGAAACCCGGCCCGTCGTGCTCTTCGCCGACAACTACCAGGCGCCGCGCGCGTGGCGCGCGACGCTGGGCGTGCAACGCAATCTGACGCGCCTGCTGCACCTCTCCGTCGACGCCGGGTACACGCGCGGCGTGCATCAATACGGTTTCACGGATCTCAACCTTGTGGCGACGCCGCGGTTCGTCCTCGGCAACGAGCACAACCGCCCAGTCTATGTCGCACCCTCAGACATCGTGCCGGCTACCGGCGCCGTGTCACTGGCCGCCTCGCGGCGCGACACGGTATTCGGGCAGGTGCTGGAAATCGGCTCGGATCTGGGAAGCGAAGCGAAGCAACTCACGGTCTCGCTGGGCGGCCTGACGCGCCGCGGCGTCGTCCTGCAGGCCTCGTATACCTGGAGTCAATCACGCGATGAGCTGTCGGCCTCGCGGTTCGGCGCGTCGGGGTTCGCCGCGGCCACGACCGCGGGCGATCCCAACGTGCGCGAGTGGGCGCCGAGCGACTTTGATCGCCGCCACGCGCTGCTAGGCGTCGTGACGTATCCGTTCGGGACGTCGCTCGAAGTCACCGGGATCGGCCGCCTCACCTCTGGTGCGCCGTTTACGCCGCTCGTCGGCGGCGACATCAACGGCGACGGGGCACGCAACGACCGCGCGTTCGTTTTCGACCCGGCGGGCACGACGTCGGAGTCGGCGGCGATGGCCCGCTTGCTCGCGGCGGCGGATCCGGGTATCGCCGCTTGCCTGCGTCAGCAAATCGGAACGGTCGCGGCGCGCAACAGCTGCCGCGGACCGTGGCAAGCCACGTTCGATCTGCAGATCAATTATCGGCCGTCCATCCTCCGTCTCCAGCGGCGTCTCACGGTATCGGTGTCGACCATCAACCTGTTGCGCGGCGTCGACGAGCTGCTGCACGGCGTGAACGGCGCGCACGGCTGGGGTCTGACCTTGCAACCCGATCCGACACTGTTGTACGTCACGGGGTTCGACTCGTCGGCGCGGCAATTCAGCTACGCCGTCAACGAGCGCTTCGGCGCGACGGGGCGTGGCGCCAACGCCTTCCGCGCGCCATTCCAGATCGGCATCCAGGTCCACGTCACCATCGGGCCGGATCGGCAACAGGGCGCACTCGACGCATTGCGCGGTTTCGGTGGCGGAATGGGGAGCGGCGGAGCAGGCGGTTTCGGCAGGACGGGGCGCGGCGGCGCGGGGCGCTTCGGAGTGGCTGCGCCCCTTGATTCCGTGCTGCCCAACCCGCCGGCGCAGGTACTCGCGCTGCGCGACTCGATAGTACTCACGGCCGAGCAGGTCACGACGCTCGAGGCCGCACGGGACTCGCTTGCGAGCGAGCTGCGCGTGATGGGAGACTCGATGCGCAGCGCGGCAGGCGGACTCGATGCCTCCGGCGACCGGCAGGCGGTCTTGGCGCGCGTGCGCGCGCAGTTTGCATTGGCGCGCGATGCCGTGACGCGCGCGCTGGATGCGGTGCGCAGCGCGTTGACGCCGGAGCAATGGACCCGGGTGCCCGAATCGATTCGCAATCCGCAGTTCGGACCACGCCCGGGCGCGCGCGCGCCTGCCAACAACCCCGATTAGGAGGACGTGATGAGGAACGCTCGTGTGATCGGTTGGTGCGCCGTCGCGTGGGTCACGGCTGCAGCGACATCATGTGGAGGCAAGAAGCCGCTGCCCGTGATCGACCCGCTCTCGAATGTTTCAGGGCACTGGCAACTCGACGAACAACAGAGCGACAAGTCGGCGGACAAGATCGCCGCGACAATGTCGGGCGGCGACCGGGGCGGGGACGGCACGGGCGGGGGAGGGGGGGGGGC
>QHTW01000144.1:3943-11180 GCA_003220955.1 Gemmatimonadota bacterium
AGATCGCGCGCCGGCGGCAACGGGTGGCACTGACGATCGATCTCGCTCAGGATGCCTCGGCAGACCTCGACGTAGAACTCACACCCGTCACCGTGCGATTCATCACGCACAGCATGCTCGACACCCTCGACCTGAAAACCGACGGCGGGAAGCAGAAGACGAAGGTCGCCGGTCAAGACGAGGACGACCAAGTCCAGATCACCACCAAGGCCGCATGGAGCGACGGATGGCTGGTGGTGAGTCGCGAAGTCGATGGCGGTGGGAAGATCACTGAGACGTACGTGCGGGCGAGCGATGGTCAGCACCTCTACGTCGTTGTGCAGGTCGAGCTGCCCCGCTTTGGTTCGCGAAGGGGACGGGGCGAAGGAAAACCACGGACTGTGGAATTCCGGCGCGTGTACGATCCAGCGACGGGAGGCTAGCGGGGTTCTTTATTTCTCGGGCGGCGGCGCGAGCAAGCGGTCCAACGTGCCCCGCAGCCGCGCGAAATCGACCGGCTTCGCGAGGAACTCGACCGCGCCGAGCGCCGTGGCCTGCGGGCCCAGCTTGGGATGGGCGCTGATCGCAATCACGGGAATCGCCTGGGTCTTCGTAGACGTGCGGAGCCGTTTCAACGTGTCCCGTTTCAACGTGTCGAGCCCGGTGCCACCGGGCATTTGGATGTCGAGCACCACGACATCGGGCAGGGCCCGCTGCGCAATCATGAACGCCTGCATCGCGTCCATCGCCGTGACGACCTGAAAGCCGACGCCGCGCAACTGTGCGCCCAGCGTCTCCAGCGTCACCTTGTCGTCGTCGGCCACCAGGATTTTTTTGGCGGACATCCGGCAAGAATTTACGTCACTTTGCCGATCGTGTCAGCGCGCGGGGGCAGGGACCTCCGCGAACCCGACGTAGTACGCGGCCCAGTTCGTCGTACGGCCGCCCACGAGCACGCCGGGTAACTCTTGAACGAGCGTGAGCAGCGGAGTGTCGGCGGACTCGATCTGCCCTAAGCGGTGCTTGAGCTCGTCCGGCGGCGTGCGTGTATCCGAGACGATCAGCAGCCAGTAGCCGATGTCGTTGAGGGCGTTGCCAAGCCGCACCGGGCCGGAGGTTCGGGGGCGGGTCTCGCGCGTGGAGACGCGCTCGACACACGAAGGATCCGGCTTGGCAAACCCGGAGCGGACTGGAAATCCGCGGGGTCGGGTCCCGCGACGTCGACGGGACGCCGCTCCGGAGCGACTTTCACCCAGTGCGGGCCGCGCGCGACTGCCGGATCACGACCCGAATTGGGCGACACCTGTTCGATTCCGTCCTCCGTCACGCGGAGCACGATGACGTGCGCCGCCGTCACCAGCTCAAACCGCATGGCGCGTGCATTCACCGTAATGATCCCCGGCCCATAACCTTCGCCGAGGCCGAAGCGCGTTTGAGGAGTGAGCAGGAGGGAAGGGGCGGGGGAGCGCGCGCACCCGTCGACTGCGATCAGCAGCGCGAGCATCGAGAGCGGCAGGTTCCGGACCATGGTGACCTCGCGGCCGGCTACTCATGAGATGCTATCAGCTCGGTGCAGCCTCGCGCAAGACGCCGCCCGGGCCTACCTTCGAGAATGACACGGTGTGGCACCATCGTTCTCGCCGGCAGGCCCAACGTGGGCAAATCCACGCTGCTGAACGCCCTCGTCGGTGAGCATCTCGCGATCGTCTCGCCCAAGCCGCAATCGACGCGCTTGCCCGTCATCGGGCTGCTCACCAAAGACGACACGCAATACATCTTCACCGATTCGCCCGGCCTGCTCGTGCCCGAGTACCGGCTGCATGAGGTCATGCGCGCCGCGGCGCTGCGCGCCATCGACGATGCGGAGGTCATCGCGCACCTCGGCGCCCGCGCTCCAGGCGGTCGCCGGATTGGAACGTCCGCCCCGTGCACCGATCGTCACCGTATACACCAAAGCCGATCTCGGCACACCGCGCCCCGGCGTACTGGCGGTCTCGGCCACGCGCCGGGAGGGCCTCGACGCTCTGCTCGCCGCGTTACGCGAGCCCCTGCCCGAAGGTCCCTTTCATTATGATCCCGACGAGCTCGCGACCCAGCCGATGCGTTTCTTCGCAGCAGAGTTCATTCGGGAGGCGGCGTTCGAGCAGTTGCACGAGGAGCTGCCGTACAGCGTCGCCTGCGAGATCGATGAGTTCCGGGAGGGCGCCGAGCCGGTATATATTCGGGCCGTGTTGTATGTCGAACGGGACAGCCAGAAAGGGATCGTCATCGGCGAGGGCGGCCGCACCATCAAGGCCCTCGGGGCCGCGGCGCGCGCCAAGATCGAGGCGCTCCTCGGCCAGCGCGTGTTTCTGGATCTGCACGTGAAGGTCCTGCCCAAATGGCGCCGCAACGAACCTGCCCTCAAGCGACTGGGATACGCCACCTCATGAGCCTCGCTCCTGATCTCCTCGAGATTCTCGTCTGCCCCAAGTGCAAGGGACCACTCGAGCATCGCCAGAACCCTGAGGCACTCGCCTGTCACACCTGCCGCCTCATTTACGCCGTCGAAGACGACATCCCGATCATGCTCATCGATGAGGCGAAAAGCTTCTGACGGTTGGGCGGTTGGGCGGTTGGGCGGTTGGGTTCTCCCAATCGCCTTCTTCTTTCTAACCGCCGAACCGCCGAACCGCCTGGCTGGTCAGGAGCCGCCGCTCAACGCCGGCGCGCTGTTTCTCGTGTTTCCGGTCGGCGCCCAGGCGGTCGGGATGGGGCAGACGGCCACGGCCGCCGCGGGCCGGGGCGAAGCGGCGTTCTGGAATCCGGCCGGGCTCGCCACGCTGTCCGACAACGAGTTCGCGCTGCACACCGCCAGCCTGGTGGCGGGGACGAGCAATGTCCTGGCGGCGTACTTTCCGTCACGCGGCATCGGCGTGCTCGGCGGCGCGGTCTATCTCGTCGATTACGGCGACCTCGATCGCACCGACCAGAACGGCAACACGATCGCGCGCATCGCACCGCGCAATTTCGAGTTCCTCGCATCGTACGCGACCAACCTGACGGGGTCGTTCGTCTTCGGGGTGAGTTACAAGCTGGTCCAGTTCCGCGTCGACTGCAGCGGCGACTGTCGCGATTTCCCCGCGGGCATGGGCGCGACACACGCCCTCGACTTCGGAGGCCAGTTCAGCGTCGGCGCCGGGCCCGGTGGGCCGTTACGCATCGGAATCGCCCTGCGCAACGTCGGCTTTCGACTGCAGGTGCAGAATCAGGCGCAAGCTGACCCGCTGCCCACCCGTCTCGCCATCGGCGCGCTGTACGAAGTCAGACTCCATCCCATCACCGGACATACCCTCGATCAAGCCTTCGATGTAAAACTCGCCGCCGATGTCGACAGTCCCTGGGGTCAGGTGGGGCAGTCCGAGACACGACTCGGCGTCGACATCGGGTATCAGCGGCTGGTCCGGCTGCGGGCAGGCTACGCGTTCGTCCAGGATGGATTGAGCGGGCCCAGCGTGGGCTTGGGCGTGGAGAGTGGCTCGCTCGGCTTCGATCTGGCGCGCGCGTTTCTCACCGGCTCCGATCTGCAAGTCGAGAATCCGACATTCTTCTCCTTCCGGGTCACATTCTGATGAAGTGGGCGGCGTGCCTGGCGGTTCTCGGCACGCTGGGAGGGGCGGCCGGACAGGCGCAGCAGCAGCAGCAGCCTCCGGCCGGCGTCCTGGTTCGCCCACTCGCGTCGTTGATCATCCCGGGCATGGGACAGTTGATGGCTCACCAGGATCGCGGCGCGGTGTACATCGCGGCGGAGGTCTATCTCCTGTCGCGCTACCTGCAGCTCGATCATGAGGCGATCGTGGAGGCCCGCCGCTTCCAGAGCCTCGCGTTCGACGTCGCGCGCCAATCCTTCGCCCCGATGCGGCGCGACACGATCTTCGAGTACTACGAGCAGATGGAGCGGTTCGCCGAGAGCGGCAGGTACGACGCCGATACGGGTCCGGCGTTCATCCCCGAGAGCGATCCGGCCACCTACAACGGCTCGGTCTGGCTGCTGGCACGACGCACCTTCTGGGCGGATCCGAACATCCCACCCGATCCGACCTCGCTCCAGTACTGGAAAGCGCTCCAGTTCTATCAGGCCCGCGCCGTCGGCCCGAATTTCCTCTGGAGCTGGCGAAATCATTCGCTCGAGCACGAGGTATTCAAGGATTACATCAGCCGCAGCGACAACGCCTTCCGCCGCGCGCAAAATCAGGTCGGCCTGCTCCTCGCCAACCACGTGCTGAGCGCGGTGGATGCCCTGATCTCCGCGCGCATGAGCGCAGCTGCGGGACGTGCGGCAGAGATGCGGACCAGCGTCGGCCTCAGCGGCCGATCCGAAGTCCGGTTTTCCATCGCGTTCTAATCTGCCGAATGACATTCCAAGCAGGATCCAATCATGAGCTGGATAACAAGTCCTGAGGCCTGGCTCGGACTGCTCACGTTGACGGTGCTCGAGATCGTGCTCGGCATCGACAACATCATTTTCATTTCCATCCTCGCCGGCAAACTGCCGGTCGAGCAGCAGGGCCGCGCGCGACGGGTCGGTCTGCTCGGCGCGATGCTCACGCGCATCGCGTTGCTCGCCGCGCTCGCCTGGATCATTCGCTTGACCGCGCCGCTGTTCCAGCTGCTCGGGCGCCCGTTCTCGGGTCGCGATCTCATTCTCATTGCCGGCGGCCTGTTTTTGATCGCGAAGAGCACGCGCGAAATCCACGAGGGACTCGAAGGCGAGTCGGGCCGCGCGAGCACGGCCGTGCGAGCATCGTTCGCCGCCGTCGTGGGGCAGATCATGATCCTCGATATCGTGTTTTCGCTCGACTCGGTGATCACGGCGGTCGGGATGGCGAGACATTTGCCGGTCATGATCGCCGCGGTCGTCATCGCGGTTGGCGTGATGATGTTCGCGGCGACGCCGATCAGCGACTTCGTGCATCGGCATCCGACGGTGAAAATGTTGGCGCTGAGCTTCCTCTTGATGATCGGCGTCTCGTTGATCGCCGATGGGTTGGGGCAGCACATCGCGAAAGGCTACATCTACTTCGCGATGGGCTTCTCGGTCTTCGTCGAAATGCTGAACATCCGCACGCGCGCGCGCGCCAAGCCGCTGGAGCTGCGCGAGGCCTACACGGCGGAAACCGCGGCACCGCGCAGTTAATTTGACACGGGAGGGGAGCGGGCCTAAGTTTAGGCGCCTTCTACCCTTACGCGAGGAGTAAGGTGCGGTCGCGCCAAGCCATTCTGTTCTTTTCGCCGGCTGGACGTTCCGTACCTGACTTCGTGACCGCCTGGGTCAACGGAAAAGGGCTGCCCGTGATCGCCCTGCCGCAGGCGGCCGCCGTCGAAGAGCGCGTCTTGCGTGGGCTGCCGACGCTGGTGGTCATCGACGCCGATAGCGCGGGTGATGAAGGCATGCAGCTCTGCGCCCGTCTTAAGGGTGACGCGTACACGGCGATCGTGCCGCTCGCGGTGGTCACGAATCGTCATGCGACGGACGCGGTGCGCAAGTGGTTCGCGGCGGGCGCGGACGAGGTGATCACGCCGCTGTTCGAGCCGGGCGAGCAGACGGGACGGCTCGACGCCCTGGTGACTCGGGCCGAGCGCGATGTGGCGGTGAATCCCTCGACCCGCCTCCCCGGGACGACAGAGATCGAGCGGGAGATCAAGCGGCGCATGGAGCTCGGCGAATTCTTCGCCGTGTGCTACGCCGACCTCGATCACTTCAAGGAATACAACGATCGCTACAGTTATTACGATGGCGATCGCGTGATCTATCTGCTCTCCCGGATCCTCCACGACGTCGTCCGTGGGATGATCGGGAAGCACGGCTTCGTGGGGCACATCGGCGGCGATGACTTTATCTTCGTCCTGCCGATCGAAAGCATCGGGGCGGTGTGCAGCGAGATACTCGACGTGTTCGACACGCTGGTGCCGTATCAGTACAACGAGCAGGACCGGCGGGCAGGCTATTATTTCGGGAAGGACCGCCGGGGCCAGCTCCACCGGGTGCCGCTCATGACGCTCTCCATCGGCGTCGTGACGAACCAGCACCGGCGGTTCGCGCACCCGGCACAGGTCAGCGAGCTGGCGACGGAAATGAAGAGCTACGCCAAGACGCAGGCGGGATCGGTTTTCGTGGTCGACCGGCGCCATGACCGCGACCAGGGAGACGAAGACGGAGGCAGGGAATAGGCTTGAACGTTACTTGTCCGTCGTGTGAAACGGTGTACCGGGTGGACCCAGCCAAGGTCCCGGCCGGAGGTTTGCGCGCGCGCTGCAGCGTGTGCAACAACGTGTTTGCCGTCAGCCCCGATGGTGCCGGCGCACCGGCCTCCACGAGCGCGGCACCGCCGCGCGCTCCGTCCCTGGTGGCACCGCATCCTGTGCCACGTGCGGCTGCGGTGCCACCCGCGCCTCCGGTGCCGCTAGCGCAACCGGCGCCGCCACGTCCGAGGATGGCACCGCCTGCGGCGCCGCCAGTTTCTCGCCCCGCTACGCCTGCTGCGCCGCCGGGTATCTCGGGGCCGGCCATTGCGCGACCGGCTGCACCGGGTCGACCTGCGAGTCCGGTCGCTGCTCCCCCGGCGGCGATGACGGCGCCGCGCCCAGTGGCATCACCGCCGCCCGCATCGCCCGCGCCGCCCGCGTGGCCCGCCCCGCCCGCGCCGCCACCGCGGCCCGCGCCCCCCTCGCCCGCGGCGCCCCCGGTTGCGCCGGCACCAGCGCGCGCGGCGGCTCCTGCTCCCGCCCCCGCCCCCGCCCCCGCGCCGTCCAGCGCGGGGACGAGTGCTCCGGGGAAGCGCAGCACCGGGCCGTTGCGACCCGTGAATCCGTTCATGGTGCAGGATCCCAAACAGAAGGCGCGGCGGCTGGCACGTGCCCTCATCTCCGATATGCTGGTTTATCATCCGGAGAAGCGGCAACAGGGGGTTCGCAACGGTACGCTGCCCCAGCTCTTCAAGGACGAGATCGCGAAGAGTTGGCAGGAGTATGTCGAACAGGTTGGCGCCGAGCTGGCGCAGAGCACGCCGTTCTGGACCGAGGCTCTCAACGAGATTTTAGCGGGAGGACATAAGCTGTTCTAATGGCACTCACCGACAGATTTGCCGATTTCGATCGCCGGCTCACCGAGCTCAGGAGTTTCCTTTGACGTCGAGGGGAAGACCGCGCGGCTCGCGGAGCTCGAGGGGAAGATGGCGGACGGCGCGCTCTGGGCCGACTCCGAACGCGCCCGCCAGAC
>QHTW01000145.1 GCA_003220955.1 Gemmatimonadota bacterium
GCTGTGGATGCCTGATCAAGGCGTGCGTCAGCACGCGTCCCAGGGTCCGTTTGCTCGGTGCGATGCTGTTCATCGTCCGCGCGAGCGAGTTCAGAAATGCGTCGTCCATGTGCTCGAGCGCCTGCTTGAGCCGGTAGTACTTGAGGTGATCCTCCCCCAGCAGCTCCATCCAGGCATGGTGATACGCTGACAAGCGCCGTTCGCTGGTGTCGCGCGCGCGAATCGCCGCGGCGGCGTGACAGCCGGCGAGCCGGCCCGCTTTCATCGCGTTGGTGATGCCGCCGCCCGACAGCGGGTTGATCATGTGGCCGGCATCGCCCGCGACCAACACGCCGTCGCCGTAGGTTTTTGTGATCGTGGTATGGACGATGACACCGCCGACGGTGTAGCCGGTGCGCGAGCCGCCGGGAAAACGCCGCGTCACCCAGTCGTCGAGATACTGGCGCGCGTTGCGGCCATCCGATTTCAAGGCGACGACTCCCAGTCCCACGTTCGCGACGCCAACCCCTTTCGGAAAAATCCACGCATACCCACCCGGCGCGATCGCGTTGCTGAACTGCAGGTAGATCGCGTCGGGATTGAACTCGATCCCCTGGAGTACGTACTGCGCGCAGGATTCCATGTCGCGCGCCGGCACGCGGGTGTCGAGCCCCGCCCAGCGGCCCACCATCGTCTCGACGCCGTCGGTGCCGATCACCACTCGGGCACGATACACGTCGTCGCGGCCGCGTTCCTTCACCCGCACCTGCCAGCGCTCGTCGCCGTTGCGCGACATGGCGGTCGCTTCCGCGCCGACGAGCACCTGGGCGCCCGCCCGCGCGGCCTCGGCCGCCAGAAAGGCATCGAACCGCGTGCGGTCGAGAATCCAGCCTCGCCCGGAATTGGCGAGGATGACTTGCGTGTCATCGGGCGCTTCGAAGATGACGTCGGTGATCCGCCGCGACACCCAGTCGGCACCGTCGGGATTCGCAAACTCGCGCAACCCGGCGTCGCCCACGCCCTCGGCGCATCGCACCGGGGTCCCGACCGCGCGGTCGCGTTCCAGCAGGACGACGTCCAGCTCAGGCGCCGCCAGCTTCGCCTGCCATGCCGCGACGGCGCCCGCCGGCCCCGCCCCGACGACCAGGACGTCGACGTCAGGCATAGGCGACCATCGCCAGCGCCCCAACGGGGCAGGGGGCGATGCACTTCTCGCAGCCGGTGCAGGCCGCGTCGTCCACGGTCAACGTGTTCAACTCGAGATGGATGGCTTCCGGCGGGCACAGCGGTAAACACAGGCCGCAGCGGTCACACACCGCGAGGTCCACGATGGCGATTGTGTCGGGCGTCACGCGACGCATGGGCGGAAGCCTAGCCGTGCGAAAAAGGGCCGTCAAGCTTCACGCTTGCTTGGGGTTACGCATTTCATTACCTTGAGCCGTTCGCAACGGCCCGCCTCACTCTTTTACCGACGATCACGTGCCACCACGCTGGCTGAATTTAAAAATGGGTGCTTGGAGCCCGGCGAATGAAATCGCCGTAGACCTTGGCACCGCTAACACACTCGTCTACGTTCGCGGCGAAGGGATCGTGTTGAACGAACCCTCCGTCGTCGCGATCGAAAAAGCTACCGGCAACATCAAAGGCGTCGGACTCGAGGCCAAGCGCATGCTCGGCCGCACGCCGGACGGTGTGCTCGCTGTGCGGCCCCTCAAAGACGGCGTCATTGCCGACTTCGATGTCACCGAAAAGATGCTGCGCTACTTCCTCAAGACGATCATCGATCGCCATCTCTTCCGTGTCCGTCCCAAGGTCATCGTGTGCGTGCCGAGCGGCATCACCGAAGTCGAGAAGCGCGCGGTGCGCGACTCGGCGCAGTCGGCCGGGGCGAAGGAAGTCTACATGGTTGCCGAGCCGATGGCGGCGGCGATCGGCGTCGGGCTGCCGGTTGAAACGCCGACCGGCAACATGGTGATCGACATCGGGGGCGGCACGACCGAGATCGCGGTGATCGCGCTGTCCGGCATCGTGTCCGATACGTCGATTCGCACGGGCGGGGACGAGCTCGATCAGGCCATCGTGCAGTTCATGCGCAAGAATTACAACCTGCTGATCGGCGAGCCGACAGCGGAGCAGATCAAGATCCAGAGCGGGTCCGCGGCCCCGATCGGCGAGGAACGCGAGATGGAAGTGAAGGGCCGCGACCTCGTGTCCGGCATTCCCAAGATCGTGCGGGTACACTCGAGCGAGATCCGCGAGGCCGTGCAGGAGCCGATCCAGCAAATCGTCGACGCGGTGCGTCGCGCGTTGGAGATTACGCCGCCCGAGCTGGCGTCCGACATCGTCGACCGGGGCATCGTGATGGCCGGCGGGGGGGCGTTGATTCGTGGGCTCGACCTGCTGTTGCAGCAGGAGACCGGGCTGCCGATTCACCTGGACGAAGATCCCATGACCTGCGTGGTGCGTGGGGCGGGGCGCATCCTCGACGCTCCGGAGAAATACCGCAACGTCTTGACGACCTAGTCGAATGGCGATCGGCACGGATCGGTACGCCACGCGGGCCGACACGCTGCTCTTCATCGCCTGCGTGGCGCTGTCGGTTGCTGCGCTGAGCCTTCCCGATCAATGGCGCGATCCGCTCGCGCAAGGACTGCGCCAGACCGTGCTCGCGCCGTTTTTGTTTCTCCAGCGCCAGACGGAGCTGCTCGCCGCTGCCCGGTACCGCTACGACGGCGTCGTGGCGCAGCGCGATTCGATGGCGCTGGCAGCCACATTCATGCCCGAGCTGCGCAGCGAGAACGCGCGCCTCCGGAATCTCCTGGGGCTGAGCGCCCGGCTGGGCAGCGGCTACGTGACGGCCGAGATCCTCCACCAGCCCGAGCCGACGAACCCGCTGAGTTTCGTGGTCTCGGCGGGGGAGAAAGAAGGCGTCCGACCACTGTCGGCCGTGGTAAGTCCGGAGGGGCTGGTAGGCCTCGTCGCCTCCGTCGATGAACATACCAGCGTGGTGTTGAGCTGGGCGCACCCCGAATTTCGCGCCAGCGCCATCGCGACAGACGCCAGCGTGGTCGGGATTGCCGCGCCGCATGGCGCGGAAGGTCCCAGCGTCTGGCTGCTCGAGCTGCAGGGCGTGCTGTATCGCAAGCAAGTGCCGGCGGGGACCGTCATCGTCACATCGGGCCTTGGCGGCGTGTTTCCGCGCGGCATCCCGATCGGCGTCGTGATCGGGCCGGCGGGCGAGGAAAAGGGCTGGGGTCGGACGTATCTGGTCCGGCCAGCGATTCACCCGGCCGAGCTGTCGCACGTCATGATTCTGACCTCGCCGCGGCCCGCTGGATCGGACCTGCGCAACGCGTTTACGATGCCTCAAGACAGCACCGCTCCGGGCGAGCCTCCGCCGCAATGAGACGGACCGACCGCTATCGTTACCCCTTCATCATGACGCTGCTGGTGCTGCTGCAGTTCACGGTGCGCAGCCACCTCGGGGGCGATCGCGTGGCGCCCGATTTCCTCCTGCTCGCGCTGCTCATTTACACGATTCGCGCCGAGCCGGGCAAGAGCGCGGCGGCGGGGTTCATCCTCGGGCTGCTGCGTGACGCATTGACGCCGGCGAGCTTCGGCGCCGGCGCGCTGGCCCATACGATCGTGGGATTCTCGTCGTCCTGGGCGAAAGCGGTCTTCTTTGCGGAGCACGTGTTCGTGAAAGGCTGCCTGTTCTTCGCGGGCACCTGGCTGCGCAACGTCATCGTGCTGCTGGTTTCCGGGCGGCTGCAGGGCTCACAGGTGGCGTGGGAGCTGCTCGTGTGGTCGCCGCTGCAGGGGCTGACGACGGCGCTGGTCGGTGTGGTGGTGTTGTGGTTCTTCCGCGGCTGGTTGTACCCGAGACGCGCGGGAGTCCCAGCGTGAATGCGTTTCACCCGTATCTGCTCGATCGGCGCCTCGGCGTGGCGCGCACGGCCGTGTGGATCGTCCTCGGCATCCTCGTGATGTCGTTCTTCCGCACGCAAATCCTCGGGCACGGGAAGTATCAGCTGCAATCTGAGACGAACCGCCTGCGGCCGATTCCGCTGCCGGCGCCGCGCGGCGTTATCTACGATCGCAACGGCCACGTGATGGCGGAGAATGTGCCGGGCTATACGGTGTCGCTATTGCCCGGCCCCGAGGCCAACCTCCGCTCTACGCTGGCGCGCATCGCGTCGATCGCCAACATCGACAGTACCGCCATCGAGCGCGTCCTGCAGCGCGCTCGCCGCGCGCCGTACCAGCCCGCGCTTGTGCTCGGCGATGCGCCGTTCAACGTCGTCTCGGCGCTCGAAGAACGGCGCGTTGCGATTCCAGGCCTGCTGATTCAGGCGGAGCCCAAGCGATCGTATCCCGACAGCGCCGTCGCGCAGCTCGTGGGCTACGTGGCCGAGGTCACGGAGGCCGAACGCACCTCGAAATTCGCGAAAGTGCGCCTCGGCGGGCTGGTCGGGAAGGACGGCCTCGAGCTGCAGTACGATTCCGCGTTGCGCGGGGACGAGGGGCTGCGATTCGTGGAGGTCAACGCGCGGGGACAGATGGTCCGGGAAGCGGCGGCGGCCGCGAACCTCATTCCGGTTCCCGGGACCGATCTCCATACGACGATCGATCTGGATCTGCAGCAATACATCGCGCGCATGTTCCCGCCTGGGCAGCGCGGTGCGGTCATGGCGCTGAACCCCAATACGGGGGAAGTCCTCGCGCTGTACAGCGCACCGACGTTCAACCCCAATGCGTTCGTGAGCGGCATCTCGCCGGCGTACTGGCGGACGCTGAGTGAAAACCCCGCCAGGCCTTTGCTCGATCGCTCCATCAAGACCCGCTACCCACCCGGGTCCACCTGGAAGCTCGCCGTCGCCGCCATGGCGTTGAAGCGCGGCATCGTTGGTCCGCGCAGTCATATGCCGATCCCGTGCCGCGGCGGGTTGCAGTACGGGAATCGCTTCTTCCGCTGCTGGAACGCCCGCGGCCACGGTGATCTCACACTGACCGAAGCGATCGCCCAAAGCTGCGACGTCTACTTCTATCAGCTGGGCATCAAGTTGGGCGTCACGTCGCTGCTGGAAGACGCCAACGATTGGGGCTTTCGCGGACGCACCGGTATCGATCTCCCCGGCGAAATCCCCTCCGAATTCCCGACCGGCCCGGAGTACTATGACCGCCTCTACGGCCCGCGGCGCTGGACGTCGGCGGTTGCGCTGAACCTCGCCATCGGACAAGGCGAAAATGCGCAGACCCTGATTCAGATGGTGCGGCTGTATCAACAGCTGGCCAGCGACGGGCGCATGCGCACGCCCTTCGTCGTGCGGGCGTCGACAGAGGCGGCGCGTGCTTCGCTCGATCTCACCGCCGACCAGCTCGCCACGTTACGCCGGGCGATGATCGCGGTC
>QHTW01000317.1:0-571 GCA_003220955.1 Gemmatimonadota bacterium
CCAGCGCCTCGCCACGACGCTGGGCGTCAGCGTCGCCACCGAGCTGTTGCTGGCGTGGTGGCTGCGCGGTCGCGTGGTGAATGTGGCGAGCGCCTACATCACGGGAATCAGTCTCGCGCTGCTGATCAAGCCGCAGGCCAATATCCTCTGGCCGTTTGCGCTTGGCGCGTTTCTGGCGATTGCGTCGAAGTACGTGCTCACCTATCGCGGCCGTCACCTGTGGAATCCCAGCAACTTCGCGATTGCGCTGCTCGTCCTCGTGGCGTCCGATTCCGTCGCGATTCTCAGTCACCAGTGGGGCAACGACCTCGGCACCAACCTCGTGATTTGGGCGTTCGGTCTCGTAATCGCGTGGCGCGCGCGAGTGTTGCATGTGACGCTGACGTACGTTGCCTGCTTCAGCGTGTTCGCTGTGCTGCGGCATTTCATCGTCGGTGGGCCGCTGGTCGCTGAGCTCGCGCCGATCACGGGGCCGATGTATCAGCTGTTCGTCTTCTTCATGGTCACCGATCCCCGCACCACCGTGAGCACTAAGCGCGGCCGGATGGTCGTGGTGGCCATCGTGGCGCTC
>QHTW01000317.1:582-3998 GCA_003220955.1 Gemmatimonadota bacterium
CGCCCGCTGTATGTGTCGCCCCCAATCCTGGCGCTGGCGTTCGTCGGCCCGGTGGCGCTGTTCTTGGATCTGCGACGGGCGGCCGGACGGTCTGACGGCCGGACGGTCACAGCGCGGGCGTGAGCCGGGCCATTTCAATACTGCTTGCCGGGTTAGCGGTCGTGCTTTTTTTGCTCGCCGCGTGGACAGGCATCAGCGGCGGACTGGCGCAACTCTCTCAGCACCCGACATCTGCCCAGCGCATTCAAAGTGTCGCGCAACTGGTCTACGGCGGACTGAGTCTGCTCAGCATTGCGGCATGGTTCGGTGTGCGCCGCTGGAGTAATCCGGTTCTCATCGCGTGGGCGCTGAGTCTGGGGCTGGCGGGCGGAATGGCGCCCGTCGTGTGGGGCGACTCCGGCGTTGCCGTCGGCGTCGTGGCCGGTGTGGCGAGCGTGCTGGTCGCGTGGGGCATCATCTGGCTGTTGCGCTTTTCCGCCCGCCGAGCAGCTTGAACCGCATGCCTGTGCCTTTCAAGAGCAAGGCCAAAGCAATCTGGTCATGAGATACTGGGGCATCGCAAGAGCGAATGAGCCTGTCTTCGTACGGCTGCGCGGAGTGAAGGGGCACGAAGGCTCCATCCCCCTCCTGGACTCATAGCTGAGCATTGACGACCTGACCACGCGGTGCCCACACCACTCTCTCATGCCGCTGTTGGTTACGCCATCGGCGCCTGGTCCCCGCATGACGTACCGCCATCCACCCAACGCGTGTGCCTGGCCGCGGCAGCTTGCGCCGCCCTGCCCGACATCGATGTGATCGGATTCACTGCCCATCGCGGCATTACGCATTCGTTGACGTTCGCTGTTGTCGCTGCCCTGGTCGCCACACTTCTGCTCTTCCGTGAGCCGCTGGCACGTCGGACGCGGGTCCAGATCGCCCTCACTCTTCTTGTGGCTCTGCTCTCCCACAGTTGTCTCGATGCCCTTTCCCAGTACTCGTGGGGCGTCGAGTTCTTGGCTCCCTTCTCGCAACACCGATTTCGGTTTGTGTGGACGCCCCTCGGACGCCCGAACGGCCAGATATTCGGCCAGCTCGTGCAAGAGGCTCTGGTCGTCTTCCTGCCCGCCGTAGTGCTGGCGTGGCTCGGTCTGCGTCGCCGAGTTGAGTCTGCCTAAGATCATTCTGGCGCGGCACGGCACGCCCGCCTGGGACTTCACCACCCCAATTTCGGGCCGCGACCTCGCCAACTGGCTGGAAGGCGAGCGCGATGCCGCGCTCCAGCCAATCCAGCGCCCCAGCGCCGAGCTCGCCCAGCTCGTGCGCAGTGCGAGCTGTGTGATCGTGAGCCCCTTGCGACGGTCGATCGAGTCCGCGAGCCTCATCGCCCCGGCCGTCGTGCCGCTGATCGACGAGCAGTTTCGCGAGCCGCCGCTGCCCTGCGACATTCAGTCGCCCCTGCGCCTCCGTCCCGGCATCTGGACCTGGCGTCGAGACTTTCAAGGCCGCGCGGAAACGTGCCGCGGAAGCCGCGCGCATCCTGGTTTCCCGCGCCGAGGCTCACGGGACCGTGGCGCTCATCGGTCATGGGCTCATGAACATCCTGATCGCGGGTCAGCTCCGCACTACGGGCTGGATGGGTCCACGCTTTCCACGACCGCGGCACTGGGCGTTTGGGGTGTACGTACATTAAAGGAAGGAGGGTACATGAAACCGACGCCTGACAAGCCGCCCAAGATTCCCGTGCCGCCAAAGCCTCAACCACCCGAGCCGTGGGAACCAGCCAAGATCCCGCGTTCGCCGGAACCACCCAAGCCGCCGATTACGAAGATCTGAAGTGACGCCGTTACCCTTCGTCTGGCCATACTGGCTGCCCTTCTGGGCGGTCTTTGCGTGGGCCTTCCTACCGGAGTCCCAGATCGTCAGGAAGGCGCGGAAACCGGCGGTGCAATCCGATTCGCGGGACGCGGGCTCCTATCGGGCCATCGTCTTCGGCATGGGGCTCGCGACCCTTATCGCATTTCCGATGGCCTGGGTGTCCGCGCTCCGCTTTCCCGCTCCCCTCGCACCCGTCATATTCGCCCTCGGCGTCGCCACGCTGATCGGCGGCAGCCTGCTGCGGCGACATTGTTTCCGACAGCTCGGTGCTTCGTTCACCGGCGACGTGCGGGCGACCGCGGAACAGCGCATCGTCACGACTGGCGCGTACGCCGTGCTCCGTCATCCGTCCTATAGCGCCGGAATTCTGATGAACGTCGGGTTGGGTCTCGCGTTGGGCAGTTGGGGGAGTGCGATCCTCCTGGGGCTCGCGTCATTCGCGGTGTACCGCTATCGCATCGCCGTCGAAGAACGGACGCTGCTCGCGGTTCTCGGCCAGCCCTATCAGGAGTTCATGCGCACGCGGCGCCGGCTCATTCCCTTCATCTATTAGTGGAGCTTCGCTGCAAGGCATGCCTGTTTGATCTCGATGGCGTGCTCGTCGACTCCCGTGACGTCGTCGAACGCACCTGGCGCCGCTGGGGGCAGCTTCATCAACTGGATGTCCAACCACTGCTGCGGATCGCCCATGGCCGGCGTGCGCGCGATACGTTGCGCGCGATCGTGCCGCACCTGGCGACCGACGCCGAGGTCGCGTGGCTCGATGCCGCCGAGCTCGAGGATGTCGATGGACTGCGGGCCGTGCCGCGTGCTCGCGACTTTCTCGCGAGCCTGCCTCCCGAGCGGTGGGGGATTGTCACTTCCTGCAGTCGTCCGCTCGCGCAGCTGCGCCTGACTGCCGTCGGATTTGCCGTTCCGGCCATGATCGTGGTCAGTGAAGACGTCCGGCGGGGGAAGCCGGCACCGGACGGAAGCGGCTCGGTTACGATCCCAGGGAATGCATCGTGTTCGAGGATGCCCCGCCGGGGGTTGAAGCGGCTCGCGCCGCCGGTGCCCGCGTCGTTGCGCTGAACACCACGCATCCCGTGGCGGAGCTGGGGGACTGCGAAATCGCGATCAGTGATTTCAGCAACCTGCGCGTGCGGAGCGCGTCCGACGCACTCGTCCTTACGCTAGCGTAACAACACGATCAGCCTGCGCCGCAAACTCCGCGTCGTGTGTGGCGACGAGGAGACTGCGTCCCTGATCACATAACCGGCGCAGCGTGGCTGCAAGTGCAGTACGACGCGCCGGATCGAGCGCCGCGGTCGGCTCATCCATCAGCAGCAGTGCGGGATCCGGTGCCAGCGCACGGGCGATCGCGACGCGCTGGGCTTCACCGCCTGACAGTTGGCTCGGCTTGGCGCCCGCCCGCGCGCCAACGTCGAGCGACGCAAGCAGCGTCGTGGCGATCGCATCCGACTCGGCGCGCGTCTTTCCCATCACGTGCCGCAGCGCCAGGGTAACATTGTCGCGCGCCGTGAGGTGCTCGAACAACGCATGGCCCTGGAACACGAACC
>QHTW01000146.1 GCA_003220955.1 Gemmatimonadota bacterium
GGCGGATGCAGCTGAAACCTCAACCGGTCGAGCTGGCGGGATTACTCCAAGAAGCGGCGAGCAGCGTGCAGGCGCAGGCGCAGAAGCACCTGCACGAGCTCGTCGTCACTCCGCCGCCGAACGCGCTGCGAGTGCAGGCGGATCCTGGGCGCGTGCGGCAGGTGCTGCTCAACCTGCTCTCCAACGCCATCAAGTTCACGCCCGACGGAGGACGCATCACCGTGGTGGCGGGAGCGGTCAACGGCGGCGAGGGGGAGGCCGGGGGAGAGGGCTCCGACGTGCGGATCGCCGTGACGGACACGGGGATCGGCATTGCCGCCGAGGATCAGGCCAAGCTGTTCAAGGAGTTTTCCCAGCTCGACGCATCGGCGAGCCGGAAGTATGAAGGGACGGGGTTGGGCCTCGCGCTGTCCCGCCGCCTGGTCGAGCTGCACGGCGGCACGATGGGGGTGGAGAGCGAAATGGGAAAAGGCAGCACCTTCTGGTTTACACTCCCACAGGTCCGGTGAGCGTGGCCACCATCATCATCGTCGAAGATCAGCCGGACAATCTGAAGCTGTTGACGACGCTGCTGACCATTAAGGGACATCACGTCGTCGGCCTGCCGAATGGCGACCGGCTGGCCGAAGTGGTGCGGACGCAGCAACCCGTCCCCAGTCTGGTGTTACTCGACATTCAGCTGCCGGGTCGGGACGGCTATGCATTGCTCGAGGAACTGCAAAGCTTGCCCGAGCGCTCCTGGAAAGTCGTTGCGCTGACGGCGCACGCGTTGCCGGAAGATCGCGCGCGCGCCAGCGCTGCCGGTTTCGACGGATACATCACGAAGCCCATCGATGTACGGACGTTTCCCGCGGAAGTCGCGCGCTACCTGGGAGGGTGAGTCATGGGTGGTCTAGTGCTGCTCATCGGGCGGATCGTCTTTTCCTTCTTCTTTATCTACTCCGGCTTCAATCACCTCACCAAGCTGAGCACGTACGCTCAGTACGCGGGCGCGTCGGGTGTTCCCGCGCCGACGGTGCTCACCGCAATCTCGGGTCTCATGCTCCTGGCAGGCGGTCTGAGCATTCTGCTGGGGGTAAAGCCGCAGTGGGGATCGCTGCTCATCGCCGCCTTCCTCATTCCTGCGGCGTTCATCGTTCATAAGTTTTGGGGGATCGCCGATCCGATGATGGCGGCAAATCAAGCCGCGCACTTCTGGAAGAACATCTCCCTCACCGGCGCGTGTCTGATGCTGTTTGGCCTGGCGACCATGTACCCGTCGCGCTGGCCCTACAGTATCGGCCGTGCGGGGGCCGGGGCAACACCAGCACTCTAGGGCCGGTCCGGCGCGGGAGTCCGCACGTGGGGGTGGCGAGGCGCGAGCCCCATTCTCGGATGGGGATGAGGATTGGGGTTCGCGTCCGCCTCGTGGAGGGTGATCGACCCGTTCACGGTATTGAGCTTCAGCGTGGAACCGCCATTCCCGATCGTGCCCCGCAGATGCCGGGTGCTGATCTTGCCCGTGATCTTCACGGGGAAATCGGTCTCGACCCGTCCGTTCACGGTCTCGGCGTCGATGTTGGCACTGATCTGCCGCGGGAGTCCCGCGCTCACCGACCCGTTGACGGTCGTGAGCCGGACGTCGCCGCTCGTCAGCGCCTGCATGTTTGCTTCGATGCTTCCGTTGATCGTCGTCGCGGTGACGGGGCCGGTGGACGTGTTCACCGCAATGCGGCCATTCACCGTGGCGGCCTGGACCGGAGCGCTCACGCCGTCGATCTGCAGCCCGCCATTGACCGTCGAGGCGTCGACGGGGACGTTGCGCGGCAATTGCACCGTGAACCGTACCGCGACGTCGTTCTTCTTCACGCCGCTAATGTGATAATCCCCACCCTCGTTGCAGCGGCGGTCGCGCGCGTCCCAGAGGGCGCAGACCGTCAGCCCGCGCTCGGTCAGGACGGGAATGAGCTGCACGCTCTGTGGGTCGGAGTTGCGCCAACTCTTCTCGGCCTCGATGACGAGGCTGTCGCCCGTCCCGGCGACGACGTCGATCGGCCCGTTGGTATTGCGAATCCAGACGCGCTGAGGCGATTTGATGACGACACTGTAATGCCACGCATCGCCGACTTCGCGGCCGTGGCCAAAGAGGTCGCTGGCTTCCCCGTCACCCCAATTGAAATCGCCGAACGAGCCGAGCGTACCGAGCGACTCGGGGATGTGCGCCTTGACGTTATGGAACACCGCGCGGAGCCCGAGACCACCAAAGACCACTAACGTGAACAGCACGCCGGCGCGAACGATCTCGCGACGCCACGTGCGCCAGAAACGCTTTGCCGGTGTGGTAGGTGCCTGATCCAAAGACATGTCCATGGTTACGGGGTCGTACGCTCCTTCAATCTTATAAGTTTCGGCCCAATGCGCGACCGCCCGCCGAAACTGGGCGGGCGGTCCGTACCTCTCTCAAGTCGTGCATTTATCGGGGGGAGGAGCCTCAACGGTCACGGGGGCCAACATCCCACCGTACCAGACGCGGTTAGCGTCTTCCGCGGGGCTCGCGGTGTCGACCGTGGCCGCCACGCGGCGGAGTGTCGCCGCACGGTCCACGGTCATGGCGGCTTGGGCGGCGAAGCCGTATCCGAACGTCAGGATCGTCGCGATCAGCAGAGTCAGGCCGCGCATTGCATCCTCCAGCTAGAGACGTGTTCGAATCGTTCAGAGGGTAAGACGCTAGCGCGGCGTAAAAGGTTGCATGGCTCCGTGACTTGACCGATTCTGGACAGTGATAAGGACGCATTACGAAACGAAGGGGCACGCCATGCTCGGGGCAGGAATCGAACCTGCAAGGGGTTGCCCCCGAGGGATTTTAAGTCCCTTGCGTTTACCAATTTCGCCACCCGAGCCGAGGATGAATTATAGCCGCTCCGTATGCGCTCCGGCTGACGCCTTCACTTCACTCACCAGCGGGGTCTTCCCGTACACGCGCTCATACGCTCGCTGAATCGCGGGAATCGTTTTGTTGTCCCGCTTGCTCAGCAGCACGATCGCGGCTCCGCCCCACCCCGCCCCCGTGAGTCGCGCGCCCAGGGCACCCGCTCGCTTGGCGACGCTCACAATCGTATCGAGCTCGGGCGAGCTGCATTCGTACAGTCTGCGACACGACTCATGTGATTCGTAGAGCAATTCCCCAAAACGCTTGAGCTTGCCCTGTTGCAGCAGCTGCGCGCCGAAGCGCGTCCGCGCGGTCTCGCTCACGACGTGCACGGCCCGCGATCGCAGCGGCTCCCGGAGCGCGCGCTTGAGCCGGGGCAGCCATTCCGCCGGCCAGCTCGCCAGCCAGACAAGCTCCGGCAGCTCGACTTTCAGTCGCTTGACGGCGGCTTCGCACTCCGCGCGGCGCTGATTGAGCCCGCCCGCCGAAAGGTCGTGCCGCACACCGGTGTCCACGAGGAGCAGGCGCGCGCTGAACGGGATCTGCTTCGCCTCAAGCGACGCGCATTCGAGCAGCACCGCGTGATCCCGCTTGCCGAGCGCCGAGATCGTTTGATCCATGACACCGCAGCGCACGCCCACATGGTCGTGCTCGGCGCGGAACGCCACGCCGGCGATCTGGCGCGGATTCAGCGAGGGCGCGAGCGCCTTGGCAACGGCGAGCGAGAGTGCCGCCGACGATGCGAGCCCCGCGCCCACCGGCAGATCGGAGGCCACCGCGACACGGACCGGGCCATCGGGCGGCAGCACTTCGAGCGCCCACAGCTCACGCAGCACGCCGGCGACGTATGCGGCCCATCCCTTGGGAAGCTCCTCCTGCCATTTGACGCGCACCACTTGCGGGTACCGCGTCGAAATCGCCTCGAGCACCCCGGCGTCACCGTCGCGACCGGGGCCCACCGCGGCGCTCGTGCGCTGAGCGATGGCGATCGGCAACACCGGACCGCCGTTGTAGTCGGTGTGCTCGCCGATGAGGTTGACGCGACCCGGTGCCGACGCCGCGGCCCTGGGTGTTGTCCCAAATGTTTCGCGAAACAGATCTATCGCGGGTCGTGGCATTGCGTTGACAATGATTCCGGCCAATGCTACCGTATCGCGACCGTATTCACCATCTCACCCTAAGTCTGCTTGCGGAGAACACGTATGCGGCGGTTTGCGTTGTTGCTGCTCGCCGGAGCGTCTGCGCTTGTCGCCGCCTCCCCTGCTGCGCTAGCTGGGCAAGGATTCGGTGTTTACGAGCATAACAGCTGTACTATGGGCCGGGCCGGGGTCAGTGCCGCCCTGCCCTGTCCCGACGGCTCCGCGATCTTCTTCAATCCGGCGGGGTTAGCCGGGCTGTCGGGCAACCACTTCAGCGGCGGCGTGACCCTGATCGGTGCCCAAGGTGGCTTCACTGACGACTTCCTCGGCTCCCGCAGCGATCTGAAGAATCCATTGATCCCCGTTCCAAACGTCTACTTCTCGCACGCCTTCAGCCTGAAGGTCACCGCCGGTATCGGCCTCTACGCGCCGTACGGTCTCGAAACGAAATGGGACGCCAACAGCTTCTCAGGCCGGTTCCTCGGCTATAACACCGATGTGCGCTCGATCTACATCCAGCCGACGATCGGCTATCAGGTCACGCCCAAGCTGAAGTTTGGGATCGGCGTCGCGTATATCACCAGCAGATTGAAGCTGCGCCAGCGTGCCGACCTCTCCACGCAGCTGGTACCTGACGCGTTACGGATTCCCGTGGGCCTCCCCGTGGGCACGACATTCGCGATGTTGGGCGTGGCGACCGGCACCGACTTCGCCGATGCCGCGCTCAACGCGACCGGGTCGGGATTTGCGGTCAACTTCGGCGGGATCTGGCAGGTCACGGACAAGCNNNTACGACGGCGACGCAACGTTCACCCAGATTCCGACCGGCCTGCAACTCCCCGTCGCGATCGGCCCCATCCCTGCCGGCTTCCAGGTCGATAACCTGCTGCAATCCCAGTTCACGAGCGGCGCGCCGCTGGCGAACGGTGCCGTCTCGTCGTCGATTATCATGCCGCCGCAAGGATCGATCGGCTTCGCGTACAAGGCCAACAATGAGTGGACGTTCATGGCCGACTACCAGTACGTCGTGTGGGGTTGGTTCAGCGAAGTGCCGATCAATTTTGCGAATCCGGCCACACCCGATCTCGATCTGCACCCGGCCAACAAGGACACGCACGGCTTCCGGTTCGGCACCGAATACCAGTACAACGACAAGGTGAAGCTGCGGGGCGGGTACCTGTATCACACCGGCGCGTCGCCGCCGCAATTCGTGACACCGCTCTTGCCCGAGGGTGCGCGCAACGAGTTTACGATCGGCGCCGGGATGCAGTGGTCGTCGCGGCTCCGCACAGACATGGCGTATCAATTCATCAAGCAGCAAGACCGCCGGGGCACCGTGAACCTCGCCGCCGGCAACACCGGTCTCTACGAGTTCTCGGCCCACCTGTTCGGGGCCGGCTTCTCGTTCACCTTCTGAGGGCCCGCGACTCATGATTCGAACCGTTCGATTCTTGGCCGCAGTCCTCGGACTCGTCCTGGCTGTTGCCGCGTGCAACAACGACAAGCTGAACCGGCCCTTCGCCAACACACCGGTCGATCCGCTGTTCGATCGCTACGTCTCGATGGGCAACTCGGTCACCGCGGGCTTCCAGTCGGGCGGGATCAACGACAGCACGCAGCAGCAATCGTACGCGGTCCTGTTGGCGCGCGCGATGCACTCGCCGTTCTTCGTGCCGTCGTTGACCAAGCCTGGGTGCCCGCCGCCCTACACCAATGTCTTCACCGGTGCACGCCTCACGCCGACGGGCTATCCCCCAAGCACCGGGACGAGTTGCTACCTGCGCAACATTCCGTCGGAGCCACCGCCGTACGTGAGCAATACCGCGGTACCGGGTGCGGTGGTCGAGGATCTCTTCAACAATCTCGACACGGCGTCGCACGCGAATACCCTCACGCAATTCATCCTGGGTGGACTGACGCAGGTCCAGATGCTGCGGCGCGCGCAGCCGACCTTCGTCTCCCTCTGGATCGGCAACAACGACATTCTGGGTGCGGCGACGAGCTCTACGAATCCCGGTGACAGCACCAAGATCACGTCGCTCGCGAACTTCCAGGCGCGTTACAGGACATTGCTCGATTCGATCAACGCGGTGGGACCGCGTGGCGCCATTCTGATCGGCGTGGCCAACGTCACCGAGCTCCCGTACTTTAGCGCCGGCGCGACGTACTGGGCCATCAAGAATGGCCTGGTGCCCGGCGCGGCGTTCCCACCGGCCTTCACGGTCAGCAATAACTGCGCGCCGGGCGCTGCCATTCCGGGCCTCGGCCGTGGCGACACCACTCTTGTTCCCTTCCCCTACGGCGCGACGCTTCTGGCAGCCGCATCTCCCCCCAACAATCAGCCGCGCAACCTCGATTGCTCCGACAGCGTGGTCGCTATCGTGACGCCCCCAGAGCTGCGCAAACTGGTCGCGGCAGACAGCGCCTATAACCTGTTCATTTCGGCACAAGCCACGGCGCACGGCTGGGCGTACCTCACTCCCAACGGCGCGCTCGACTCGTTGCGAACGCTCCCGCAACCGAACACCGCGGTGCGCGCATTCCCGCTCATCGGGCAGCCGTGTAGCGCCAATCCGTTCGGGACCGCGTTCTCATGCGACGGCGTCCATCCGAGCGCGTCGACGCACAAGCTGATCGCGCAAAAGCTACAGGCCGCGATCAACGCCGCGTACGGGGCCGGCATCCCCGCGGTTCCCTGAACGCGAACCTCATCCTCGATTGCGGGTAAGCGAAACGGCATCCGGCATCAGCCGGGTGCCGTTCTGCTAATGCGACCGACCTACTTTGTCCTCGCCCTGATGATCACCGGGCTGGCGCCCGGCGTCAGCGCTCAGGCTGTGCCCCGCACCGATACGCCACATGCCGGTGCACTGCGCTTCACGTTCGAGCCGGTGATCACGACATGGGAGCGCGAGTTCACTGACAACGGGCACGAGCAACGGATCGGCGCCGCGCTGCCCGCGAAAGTTCTTGTGCACGAGGAGCGGCGGGTCACGTCGTTCGCCTTCGAGTATGGGATCACCAACCGCATTGCCGTCGGTGTCTCCATCCCGCTCGTCCGCGTCAACACGCGCGCGACATATCCGCTGGATAGCACGGGGGCACCCGCGCCCGACAGCGCCGCCCGCGCGCTCGATTCGCTGCTCCAGGACACGACGTACGCGTTCGATCCGATCGCCAACACGGAGCGGCGGCTGCGGTACTTCGCCGGCGACGTCGAGGTGCAGGCGAAGTACCGACTCCTGGAAACGCACAGTTTTGCGCTGAGTGGTGCGCTCGTCGTGCGATTGCCGACGGGCCATCAGGACTCGCCGAGCAACCTGTTCGATCTCCCGACCGGCGATCACCAGACGGACATCGAGCTCCAGGCCGCGCCGGAGCTGACGCTGTTCGATCGCCTCTGGCTGAACGGGATGGTGCGCCTTGCCCGGCAACAGCCCGGCACTCGCGCCAGACGGGTGGGGCCACAATCGACGCTGCTCCTGCCGCACGCGGCGCTCGCCACCCTCAACTGGGATCCGGGCGATTATGCGGCGATCGATGTCGCTCCGATGCTCCGGCTCGCCAAACACTTCGGCGTCGGTTTCACCGTGGGCTATTGGACCCAGCAGCGCGATCGCTACAGTTATCGCTCGGCACAGGACTCGATCGATGTCGCGACGCACCTGGGCGCCCCGGTCGCGGCGAGCGTGCTGGATGCCGGCACGGGCATCCGCCGGACGCGACTGGGTTTCGCGATGACCTACCTGGGATCAGATGTGGAAGGCAGCTTCTCGATCGAGCAGACCGTCAGCGCGGCGGGTGGACTCGTGCCGGTGGCGACGGTGTTTCGGATTGTGATGCGGACATCGCGCTGGCCGTTCTGAGCAGCTCGACCGCGTGGCGGCGCGCGGTCGCCATATCGGCATCGCCCAACATCCGCGCGATCTCCTTCACGCGATTGTCACCGTCCGCGACGGCGACGTCGCTGGTTGCGAGACCGCCCTTCTTCCCTTTCGCCACCACCAAGTGCTGATCGGCATGGACCGCAATCTGCGGCAGGTGCGTGATCACGAGCGCCTGACGGCCTGCGCGGGACACGTCCACCAACGCCTCCCCGACCCGACCGCCGACTTCCCCGCCGATTCCCTGATCGACTTCGTCGAACACGAGGGTCGGCACCACATCGTGCGCCGCCAGAACCACTTTCAGCGCGAGCATCAGGCGCGACAGCTCGCCGCCTGAGGCGACCCGTGCCAACGGCCGGGCCTCGAGTCCCTCGTTGAGCTTGACGTCGAAAACGATATCCTCTGCACCTCGGGCGTCGCGCGTCGTGCGTGGTAACAGCCGCGCCTCGAAGCGCCCGCCCTCCATCCCCAGCGATGGCAGCAGCTTGTTGACGGCTCGCGCCAGCTTCTTCGCGCCGGCGGTTCGTTTCGTCGTGAGGGCAGCGGAGGCGCGCTGGAACTCGGCGGCGGCCAGCTCGCGATCCGCCGCGATGGTGCGCAGGTCGAGATCGGCCGTATCCAGCAGCTCGAGCTCGCGCGCGGCGGTGTCCCGCGCGGCCAGCACATCGGGAATCGTTGGCCCGTGCTTCTGCTGCAACCGAAACAGGAGATCGCGGCGCTGCTCGACGGCATTCAAGCGCTCGGGATCCGCCTCGATGTCGCTCGCGTACGCGCGCGCAGCCTGCGCCAGCTCGGCGGCGCCGGCAAACGCGGCGTCCAACAGCTCCTGCCATTTGCCGAGTGATGGATCGACGCGCAGCAGGCTCGCCAGGATCTTCTGGGCTTTGGTGAGACCCGACGCGTCCACCGCTTCCTCGAGCTCCCGCGCGAGCCGGCCGAGCTCCTCGGCGTGGGTCAGCCGTTTGGCCTCGACTTCCAGCGCCTCATCCTCGCCCACTTTCGGTTTGGCGCGCTCGATCTCCTGGAGCACGTGACGCAGGTAATCCGCCTTCTTGCGGACGTCCGCCTGGCGAGTCGTGAGCTCGGCCTCGCGCAGCTCCAGATCCTTCAGCCGTGCATGCGCGTCGCGGACGGCGACGCGTTCAACATCGGCGTCCGCGTACGCATCGAGCATGGCGCGCTGGGCGTCGGGACGGAGTAACGACTGAGTCTCGTGCTGGCCGTGCAGGTCCACGAGCAGGCCGCCGATTTCGCTAAGGACCCCGATCGTGACCGGCGAGCCGTTGACCCACGCTCGCGACTTGCCCTCACGCAGCACCTCGCGCTTGAGCACCAGTCTTCCTTCTTCCAGCTCGACACCCAGCTCAGCGAATGGGGTCAGCAGGTGCCGATGAACCGCCGCGCCGAACTCGAACGCGCCCTCGACGACCGTCTTCTCCGCTCCAGGCCGGACGATATCGGCGGACGCGCGCTCGCCGAGCAGTAGGGCCAAGGCGTCTACGAGCATCGATTTGCCGGCACCCGTTTCGCCGGTCAGCACGTTGAGGCCAGGCTGGAATGGCAGGGTGACGTCGGCAATGACGGCGAGATCGCGGACTCTCAGCTCTGTCAGCACCTATTTCCGCGTCCGATCGCTGAGATCGCCCCAGTGGAGCTTCTTGCGCAGCCGCTTGAAGAAGCTTTCAGGGCCGAGGCGAATCAGATGAATCGGCCGAGCGGCGCGGCGCACTTCGAGGCGCTCACCCGGCTGAATGGGCGTCCCGACCTGGCCGTCGA
>QHTW01000112.1 GCA_003220955.1 Gemmatimonadota bacterium
TTCCAACCCGTTGCCGGGTGTCAGCACTTCGGGGGCGGCGCGATCGACCGGCACGCGCCCGACATGACGTCGATCGATATCGAGCGAGTCGCTCCCGATGTTCGCCGCGAACACGAGCCACTTGCCGTCGCTGCTGAGTGAAATGTGCTCAACCATGTACCGGCCTGGGGTCAACAGGAGCGCTTGTCCGCCGGTTGCTGGAATCGAATACAGGTGGGGCCAACCATCCTGATAAGAAAGGAAAACAATGCGGTCGTTCGCACCCCACCCGAGGTTGGTCCCTCCGTCTGTGGTCGGCACCGAGCCGGCGAGCGTCTCGGGCGATTTCCAGAGTCGCTCGGCTACGCCGCTCGTTGCATCGGCGGTCCAGATCTCCCACGGATTGGGCCGCAGGGGGAGCAAGGAATCTGGCGCACCGCCGGCGCCCGGCAGTCGCACGAACGCAATCCGTTTCCCATCAGGCGACCAGCGCGGCGACCGATCCCGCGCGAACGCCGGCCCAAGCCAGGTGACCGGCATGCTGTCATTCGTGTACACGCCGATGAAGGCGTGATCGCCGCGGTTCGCGACAAACGCCAGCCGCGCACCGTCCGGCGACCAGCGCGGGTCGCCAATTTCGCCGCGCACCGTGAACAGCTGTTTGGCTTGCGCGGATCCGTCGATCGGCGCGGTCCAGATCTGGCCGCCTTTGACGAACGCGACCACATCGCCGCGCGGTGAAACGACGGGCTCATCGCCGTCGGCAATGGCTTTCGCATCGCCGCCGTCGAACGCCACGCTGAGGATCTGGACCTTGGGCGGCGTAGGATTCGAGCCGACGTTTACCGGGAGCGCGTCGTCCCAGTTCGACCCGTGATCGCCGCCACGAACGTAGACGACCCATCGTCCGTTGGCCGACACCGTGACGCTGCTCAGCTCCTGCCCGTCATCCCGGTCGTAGTGTGTGAGCTGGCGCGCCGAGAACGCGGGCCCTTCGGCGACGAAGATGTTGCGCCGGCCTTGCTCGTTGAACGCCCATGCGATGCGGCTGCCCGTTGCGGCGGCCGACAGCTCATTGGGGAATGGATACGAACGCACCTGATTCACGGTGAACGGCGCTGAACGGGAGGCAACCACCTGAGCGGCCGCCGCTGCCGATCCGACAACGCTGAGAGTGGTTACCGCCGCGATGATCGTGCTGCGCATGAGACCTCCTATTCGACCTGGAGCACTGCGAGGAACGCTTCCTGAGGTATCTCGACGGTCCCGACCTGCTTCATCCGTTTCTTTCCTTCTTTTTGCTTCTCGAGGAGTTTGCGCTTGCGCGTCACGTCGCCGCCGTAGCACTTCGCCGTCACGTTCTTGCGCAGCGGGCGGATCGTTTCGCGCGCAATCACTTTCGTCCCGATCGCCGCCTGGATCACGACCTCGAACAGCTGCCGCGGGATCAGATCCTTCAGCTTCTCGGCGATCTTGCGTCCCCACTCGAACGCCTTGTCGCGGTGAATGATGACGCTGAATGCATCGACCGCTTCGCCATTGAGCAACATGTCGAGCTTGACCAGGTCGGCCGCTCGATAAGCCAGGAATTCATAGTCGAGCGAAGCATAGCCGCGCGAGATCGTCTTCAGTTTGTCGTAGAAGTCGAGGATGATCTCGGCCAGGGGAAACGCCCAGTGAAACTCGACCCGCGTCGGATCGAGGTACTGCATCCCTTCATATACGCCCCGCCGCTCCTGGCCCAGGTTCATGACGCCGCCGATGTAGTCCGCCGGCACGAAAATCCGGGCCTTCACGTACGGCTCCTCGACGCGATTGACGGTCGACCCGTGCGGCATCAGGCTCGGGTTCTCGACACGTTCCATGGTGCCGTCTGTCCGATAGACGTGATACTCTACGCTGGGCACCGTGCTGATGAGGTCGAGATCGAACTCTCGCTCTAATCGCTCCCGCACGATCTCCATGTGCAGAAGCCCCAGGAAGCCGCAGCGAAACCCGAACCCCAGCGCGACCGACGTTTCGGGCTGATAGTGCAGCGACGCGTCGTTGAGCTGCAGCTTCGCTAGCGAGTCACGCAACTCCTCGTACTGCTCGGGGTTGGTCGGGTACAGTCCCGCGAATACCATCGACTGGATGTCGCGATATCCCGGCAGGAGCTCGACGTCCCGGTGCTCGGCGTCGAACACCGTATCGCCCGGCCGCGTCTCGCGCACGCCCCGGACATTGGCGACGAAATAGCCGACCTCGCCGGCCTCGAGCTGTTCTGCTGGCTTGTGGCCCAGCTGGAGATAACCGACCTCGTCGACTTCGTAGACGTCGTCGCGGTGCGCACCGAACGCGATTTTCATCCCCGGCTTGACGACGCCGTCCACCACCCGGATCGAGGGGATCGCGCCGCGGTACCGGTCGTAATAGGAGTCGAAGATCAAGGCGCGCAGGGGGGCCTCGTGATTGCCGCGGGGTGGGGGGACGCGGCCCACCACCGCCTCCAGCAGCTCCGGGACGCCCCGTCCCTCTTTGGCCGAGATCCGCAGGATCTCCTCGGGCTTGGTGCCGATAAGGTCGTGGATTTCGTGCGCCCGCCTGTCCGGCTCGGCGCCAGGCAGATCGATCTTGTTGAGGACGGGTATGATTTCCAGGCCCGCGTCCATCGCGAGCAGGAGATTGGACAGCGTCTGGGCCTGAATTCCCTGGGATGCATCCACGACCAGAATTGCGCCCTCGCACGCGGCTAACGACCGTGACACCTCGTAGGTGAAGTCGACGTGGCCCGGCGTGTCGATGAGATTGAGCTCGTAGAGCTGCCCGCCCTTGGCGTGGTAGCTCATCCGGACGGCATTCAGCTTGATCGTGATGCCGCGCTCGCGCTCCAGGTCCATCGTATCGAGCACCTGGTCGCGCATGAGCCGCTTGTCGAGCGTACCGGTCAACTCGATAAGTCGGTCGGCAAGTGTAGATTTGCCGTGGTCGATGTGGGCGACAATGCAGAAATTCCTGATGTGGTCTTGACGCATCGCGCGGAAATATAGCCTCCATGCTCCCCGTCACCGGATGGTTTGATCCCTCGCCCAAAGGCGGCGCACTCCGTCTTGCGGCGAACAGTTATCTGCCTGCCAAGGGTGACCCGGCGGTGCGAATGCCGGGCCTCCGTCGCGGCGACCTGATCGTCCTCGAGAACGGTCGCGTGACGACGGTCAACGGACTCCCGGCGTCGCAGCTCGACGGGCGTCCGGAGTTCGCGACGCTCGGTGCCGTGCATCCCAGCCGGCCGCTGACCCTCGAGACGCCACGCGCCTCGAGCCCACGGACCGCGGATATCCAGCGCGTTGTCGATCTCATCTGCCCGTTCGGCTTCGGGCAGCGTGCGCTCATCGTGTCGCCACCCAAAGCGGGGAAGACGATGATGCTCCAGGCGATTGCCGAAGCGGTGGCCGAGAATCATCCCACAGCGCTGTTGCTGGTCCTGCTCGTCGATGAGCGGCCCGAGGAGGTCACGGAGATGGTGGATTGGGGCAGGGGCGAGGTCGTCGCCTCGAGCTTCGACCTGCCGCACGAGCGCCACGTGGCCGCGGCGGAAATGGTGTTCGATCACGCCCGCCGGCAGGTGGAGCTCGGCCGTGATGTCGTCATCGTGCTCGACTCCCTCACGCGGCTCGCGCGCTCCCACAACACCACGGGGCGGGGGAGTGGCCGCACGATGTCGGGCGGGCTCGACGCCAATGCGTTGGCCAAGCCGAAGGCCTTGTTCGGCGCGGCGCGCGCCGTGCCTCAGGGTGGCTCGTTGACCGTGATTGCGACCGCGCTCGTCGAAACCGAAAGCCGGATGGACGACATCATCTTCGAGGAGTTCAAGGGAACGGGGAACGCCGAGCTGCGGCTATCGCGCGCGCTCGCCGACCGGCGGATCTATCCGGCGGTCGACATCGCCGCGAGCGGGACTCGGCGCGAGGAGCTCCTCGCCGACGCCAAAACAATCGAAGCCAAGCAAAAACTCCGGCGGGGTTTGGTGGATCTCCCGCCGGAGCAAGCCATGCAGCGCGCTAAGACGAACGCCGAGTTGTTGAGCGTTTAGTGCTCTCACGCCGCACGCCGATGACGTGGCCACTCGCGGCATTCACCTGGACGTCAGTCAAACCGGGCCGGCCTTTCCGTTGAACCTTGAACGTATACACCAGGCGGGTTTTCATCTTCGCGAGCGTAACGCCCTGGACGTCGCCCGGGACGCGCTTCAGCGCGATCGCCCGGGCCGCGTCTTCGCTGATTTTCGCTTTGGCCACGAGGCTGTCAGGAACGTCGCGATCCTGAGCCGCGAGATTTCCGGCGGCGAGGGAGAACACCGCCGCCAGCAAGAGTGAGGTAAGCAGGCGCATATTTCAGGCTCCTGAGAAGGTGGTCGTCGCTTGTTGAGACCATTCCATGGCCGGAGCCGTCACCGCAGCCGGAAGTCTGCACCCCGGATCGCGACCAGCAACGTGGGCACGGCAAATAGCGTGATGGGCGTCGAGAGGACCAAGCCGCCGATGACGGCCAGCGCCAGCGGCCGCTGCAGCTCGCTGCCCGCGCCGATGCCCAGCGCGAGCGGCAGCAAGCCGAACAGCGTGCACAGCGTGGTCATGAGGATGGGCCGGAGCCGAACCCGCGCCGCTTCCCGAATCGCCACTTCCAGCGGCACCCCCTCGCCCCGCATCCGCAGGCGCGTGAAGTCGAGCAGGATGATGCCGTTCTTGACGATCAGTCCGACGAGCAAGATCAGCCCCATGAATGAGGCGACGTTCAGCGCCGTTTTGGTGAGCAGCAACAGCACGAGCGCGCCGACGAACGAGACGGGGGCCACGAGCAGGACGACGAGCGGCTCGACGAACGACTCGAACTGAACGACCATCACCGCGCTGACGCTCACCGCCGCGAGCAAGAGCACGAGGAGCAGCGCCCGAAAGGCTTGCTGCTGGCTCTCGTACTGCCCACCGAGGACGAGCCGGATGCCCGACGGCGGCGGCCGCGCCGCCAGCACCCGGCGGACGTCCGTCATCACGCCCCCGAGCGAGCGCCCGCTGACGTCGGCCGTCATCGCGATCATCTGCTGTTGATTCTCGCGCTCGAGACTCATGCGCGCTTCAGCGGTCGTGAACGTCGCGAGACTGCCGAGCGGCGTGCTACCCGTAACGGGCAGGGCGCGCAGTCGCAGGGGATCGAAGCGCACCGAGTCCGGAGCGCGCACGCGGACCGCGACGGGTCGGTCCTCACTCCTGATCTCGCCCGCGTGCGTGCCGAGCAGCGCGCCGCTCACGACATCGCCGATCTCCTGCGGCGTTAGCCCGACGCGACCCGCCTCCGCCTGATTCACACGCATCAAGAGCTCGGGCGACGGCTCGCTCACGCCGTTGTACAGATCTTCGAGTCCCTCGATGCTGTCGAGCCCCGGCTCCAGCCGCCGGGCGTAGGCTTCCAGCGAGTCCAGCCGTTCCCCGAACAGTTTGATCTCGACCGGCTTCGCGTTGCCGGCCAGGTCGTTGATCACGTCCGACAGAATCTGTACGAACTCGATACGCATCCGCGGGACCGCGGCGGTGATTTCCTGGCGCACGTCGTCGATGACCGCAAAGATGTCGCGCGACCGACGACTGGGTGGTTGCAGGCGCGCGACGATGTCGCCCGTGTTCTGCGCCGTCGCGAACAGCCCCAGCTCGGCGCCGGTGCGGCGGGACGTCGCTTCGATTTCTGGCGTCGCCGCGAGGATTCGCTCGGCGATGCCCACCTCCCGATCGGTCTCGTTCAGGGCGGTGCCACCCGGCGTGAAGTAGTCGAGCACGAAGGCCCCTTCGTCCATCTCGGGGAGAAAGCCGGTCTCGACGAGCCGCCACAGTCCGATGCCGACGACGACGAGTGCCACCGCCGCGATCACGATCCGGCGCGTATGCCGCAGCACCGATCTCAAAGCCCCCTCATAGCGGTCGCCCAGGGTATCCAGTGCCGCCTGCGCTCTCGCGAGCGGCCCGGCGCGTGTCGGCTCGACTTCATGAGCGGTCACGAACTGCTCGGCCAGCAGCGGGATGATCGTGAGGGCAAGGATCAACGAAACAAGCACGGCCACCGTCAGCGTGGTGGCCAGGGCGGCGAAGAACTGGCCGACGACGCCCTGTAAGAGGCCGAGCGGCAGAAACACGACCACCGTCGTGAGCGTGGATGTCGTGACCGGCCAGATCAGCTCCTGCACCGCGCTTCGAATCGCCTGTTCGCGATCCCCCCCCCCCGTCAGGCGCAGGTGACGGGCGATGTTCTCCGTGATGACCACCGCGTCGTCGATGACCAGGCCGATCGCGATGGCCATCGCACCCAGGGTCATCAGGTTGAAGGTCTGCCCGAGCATCCGCATGATGAACACCGTGATGGCGAGCGTCAGCGGGATAGAAGTGGCGCTGATGGCGGTAATCCGGCCGTGCCGCAGAAACACGAGTAGGACCAGCACCGCCAGCGCGGCGCCGATGAGCATCGCGTCGCGCACGGAATGGACCGCGGCGCGAACGAGCTCGGCTTGGTCATAGACCGGCTTGAGGTGAACGCCCGGGGGAAGCGTGGGGGCGATCGCGGCCATGATCCGCGCGACGCTGTCGGCGATGGCCACGCTGTTGCCGCCCAGCTGGCGGGTGATGTTGACGAGCGCAGCCGGCCGGCCGTCGCCGGCGATGATCCGCACATGGTCTTCGGTCCCGACCTGGACGGTCGCCACATCCCGCACGTGCAATCCACCGCGCACGACCACGTCGCCGATGTCAGCGACGGCGTGCGCTTCCTGGTCCGTGACGATCAAATACTGCCGGTAGTCCTGGGCGACGCGGCCGACGGCCTGAACGGTGATGGCCCGCCGGATCGCGTCGGCGAGCTCGCCGTACGAGATGCCATGCGCGATGAGCCGGGCGGGATCGGCGATCACCTCGATCTCGCGCACGTCCGAGCCCTGGACGTCGACTCGGCCCACGCCGGGTACGCGCGAGATCAACGGTTTGATCTCGTAGCGTGCGAGGTCGTACAGCGCCGCCGCGTCGCCACCCTCGACGTTGTAGGAGAGGATCGGAAACAGGGAGGGCGTCTGCTGCTCGATCTGGATGTCCAAGTCGCTCGGCAATGCCCCCTGGATCTGGTTCACGCGCGCGCGCACGAGTTGCAGCGCGCGATCCATGTCGGAGGCGGGAGTGAAGGTGACGGCGATCTCGGCCGCGCCGCGAATCGTGTGCGAGCGCACGCGGGTAACTCCGGGAACGATGCTGACCGCCTCCTCCAGCGGACGAGTGATGCTGAAGACGATCTGCCGAGCCCCCAGCGGGGACCCCTGGGCGACGATCGTGATGCGTGAAAACCGCAGCTCAGGATAGATGGCGGAGGGGAGCCGCAGCGCGGCCCAGATCCCGGCCGCACTGAGGATGCCGACGACGAGATAGACGAACCGCCGCTGGCGGCTGAGCAGCTCGAAGAGCGTCACGGATGGTCGAGCTGGACCTTTGCGCTGTCGGTCACCCCATAGGCGCCGGTCGTGACGACGCGCTCACCGGCGGCAAGCCCCTGCAGGATTTCAGCGCGCGCCTCGGAGCGACCGCCGACGACGACGGGGCGCGCGCGCGCGATGCCGGCCGAGTCCACGACGAACACACGGAATCCCTCGCCCTCGGGGACGAGCGCCTCGACCGGCACGGTGATGGCTCCCGGGTGGACCCCGGTTACGATGCGCCCGAACACCGATTCGCCGATTCGCAGCACGCGCGTGGCCCGACCGACCCGTGCGCGGACCGCGACGGCCCGTGATGCCGAGTCCACGGCGACCGCCACGCTGACAACGGTTGCCGTGCCAAGGCGTTCCGTTCGGGAGCCCTCGCCGGCGCTCAAGGAGAGTGTGTCGCCCGCGTGAATCCCTCCCGCCTCTCCGGGCGAAACATTGAAGAGGATATCGAGAGCCGCGGGGTCGGCCACCTCGACGACCGCTTGGCTCTGATCGACCGAGGCGCCGAGCACGGCCGTCATGCGTGTCACGATACCGCCCAGCGGCGCCCGCAAGGTCGCGAGCTCCCGCGCGCGCCTGGTGGTGACCTCAGCCGACCGCGCCGCGGCGAGATCGGCGCCTGCCTGGTCGGCTTCTTTTTGCGAAAGGATGCCCGCCTGGGCGAGCCGAGCGGCCCGCGCGAAGTTGCGCTCCGCGTTCGCCAGCGTGGCAGCGGCGCTCTGCGCCGCCGCCTCGAACGGCGCACGCTCGAACTCGACCAGCGAGTCCCCCTTCGCCACTCGCTGGCCCGCGACGACAAAGATGCCGGCCACACGCGTCGGGCCGGGCGGCGCGAGGGCCGCATAGCGACCCGGTCGAGCACTCACCATCCCGATGGCGCTCACGGTCTGCTGAAACGGTTCGCGGGCGGCGAGCGCAGTCCCGACGCCGACGAGTCCCGCCGCTTCGTTGGCCTGTTTCGCCTCGCTCCTGCAGCTCAGCGCGAGAAGGGCGAGCGCCGCTAGCGACATCCACGGACGTGTCATGGCTGACCTGATGTTGCCGTAAGCCAACGCAGCGTGCGCAGCGCGGCGTCGGCGGCGCCGAGATCGTCGATGTAGCGCGCGAGAATTTCGCGCGCGTTCCGTTGTGCTTCGAGCACGTTGGCCAGGGCGACTGCGCCTTCACCGTAGGCCTGCAACGACATGGCGGCGATGCGATTGGCGCTGGCGACGAGCTGCGAAGAGCGCCGCACGCGATCACCCGCCGCCACCAGCTCTCGGCGCGCGCGCGCCACCGCGGCGTTGGTCTCGCGGCGCGTCAGATCCAGCTCCACACGCGCACGGTCCCGCTCCGCCATTGCGCGGGTCACTTCGCCGCCGCTCCAGTTGAACAGCGGAAAGGGAAGCGAGAATCCGATCACCGGGAGCACTTGGTTGGGGTTCGGGCTCGTCGGATCTCCCTTGTCGAAACCGAACTCGAAGCTTGGCGCGAAACGGCTGGCGCGGGTGAACGTCAGCGAACGTTCGGCGGAGCGCAAGCGCGCCGTCGCCGCCGCAACCGGCAGATACTCACCGGGTGGGGGGCTCACCGGCAATGCCGCGGTGTCTTTCGCCGCCGCGAGCGAATCGGCGAGCGCGATCGCGGTACTGTCGCCGCTCAGTCCCATCTGTAGCTGCACGGAGAGCAGCGTCCCCAGCGCGGTCAGCGAGTCATCGATGGCGATATTCTGCAGCTGGCCCGCATTCACAGCCGCGAGCCGCACGTCCAGCTCGCTCACGTCGCCGACGTCGCGGCGCAGCTGCGCGATTTTGAGCAGGCTGTCGGCATCGTCCGCCGTGCGGCGCGACAGTCGGGCGTGCATGCCTGCGGCCAGTGCGCCGAACAGAATCGCCGCGCGGTCAAACGCGAATTGATAGCGGGCGGCGTCGCGAGCGGCCTCCGCCGCTCCGATGCGCGGCGCCCGCAGCCACGGCAGGTCCAGTGGCAGATCGCCGATCGCGTGGTAGTTGGGGGTGTCTTTGCTATAACTGCCTGACACCGTGGGATTGGGAAACGCCCGGGCGGTTCGCACCGCCCCCAGCGCCGCGGTGGTATCCGCGCGACCCAGCGCCACGCGCGCGCCACGCGTAAGCGCGGCGGCAGCGGCATCGGCGCGCGTCACGGGCTGTTGAACGAGCAATGCCAGTAGCAACCGCAGCATGGCGGGAAACTAGTCTGGCGACCTTACAGGATGCTTACAACCCCGGTGGGAAATCGATCTGGACACGCGTGCCGGAGGAGTCGGAGGAGACCGAGATCCGGGCGTTGTGGAGGTCGGCGATCCAGCGCGCGATCGGAAGACCAAGCCCGGAGCCCTCTGCCTGGCTGCGCGCGCTGTCACCCCGATAGAAGCGCTCGAAAATCCGGGGCAATTCCTGGGCGGAAATGCCAACGCCGCTGTCGGACACAATCACGGAGCGCTTGCCGTCGCGAGCTGTAACGTCGAGCCGTACGCGCCCACTCTGCGGGGTGTACTTGATCGCGTTGTCCAGCACGATGAGCAGCAGCCGCTCGACGAGCTCCGGGTCGCCAAGAATCCGTGCCTCTTCAAACGATCCTACGACCAACGACACTCCCTTGCGCTCGGCGAGCGCGCGGGCGGCGGCGACCGCGTGTGAAGCGACGTCGTCCAGATAGAGAGCGCCCCGCACCACGCGGCGCTCTCCGGCGTCGGCATGCGCCAGCATGAGGAGGTCGCCGACAATCCCGCCCAGTCGATCCGCTTCCCGTTCGATGGCCTGAAAGGCGGCGGCATCGCCCGCCGGGTCACGCGGCTGGGCGAGCGCAACCTCCGTTCGCGTGCGCAGCAGGGTGACCGGCGTGCGCAGCTCATGCGCGGCGTCCGCCATGAAGCGCCGCATCTGCTCCATCGAGCGCTCGACTGGAACGGTGGACTGACGGGCCAGCAAGGAGCCGCCGGCGATTACGAGAATCAGCGCGCCCAGCGTCGCCGCGCCGAATGTGCCGATCAGCCATGCGTACTGATCCGCGATCTGGGGCCGCTCGGCAACCGCCGCCGCCACGTACGACGTGCCTGAGGGAGTCGTGAATCGCTCGGCATGGAGCCGGAATTGCCCGCCGTCGGGTGCCTGGCGCTGGAGGTTCACGCGACCCGCCACCGCCGCGCCGCGCGCCGCGGTGTCTATCCAGGCGGCGACCTGCGCGGGCGTGAGTGCCTTGCCCGTCGCATCGAAGAGGTACAGCGAGCGATCGGGGATCTGCAGCTCTTCGACCGCATCCGCCGGGCGGCCCGCGGCGCGCTCCGCCTCGAGCTGGGCGGTCGCGGTCTTCACCGCCGCGGTCGCCGCGATCAATGAGGCGTCCAGGCGCCTGGCGACCTGTACGCCAATGGCCACGAAGACGCCGGCGCCGAGCAACAGCAGAATGATGGCTAATGTGGCGGCGTACCAGAGCGTCAGCCGGACCCGCAGCCGTCCCAGCGTCACGGGAGCGCTCTCCCTGCCTTCCCCGCCGTCCCCTCGATCCGGTAGCCGGCGCCGCGGACTGTCACAATGAGCTTCGGCTCGAACCCATCATCGATCTTGCTGCGCAACCGGCGGACCAGGACCTCCAACACGTTCGCGAACGGATCGTGATTGTCGTCCCAGATGTGCGCTGTAATCGCGCTGCGGTCGACGACCTGGCCCGAATGCCGTAGCAGGAGCTCCAACAACGCAAACTCCTTCGCGGTCAGCGCGATGGGACGGCCGGCGCGTCGTACCACGCGTGCTCCCACGTCCATTTCGAGATCCGCCACACGCAGGATGGCCGGTGTGACTGCCAGCGCGCGCCGGCGCGCGAGGGCCTGCAGGCGCGCGACCAGCTCTCGAAACGCGAATGGCTTGGTGAGGTAGTCGTCTGCACCGGCGGTCAAGCCGCGCACCCGCTCGTCCACGGCGTCCAGCGCGGTCAGCATGAGTACGGGAGTGTCGACGGCGTTGCGGCGCAACTGCGCGCACAGGTCGAATCCGGTTCCCCCCGGCAGGCGGACGTCGAGAATGATGACGTCGTAGTCGCCTGCCTGCGCGCGCGCCTGTCCAGCAGCAAAGGTCGTCGCGACCGTCGGGTCGATGCGGTGCTCGCGCAGGCCGTCGCGCAGTAATCCGGCCAGCTCCGGGTCGTCCTCGACGATCAGCACTCTCACGCAGTCAAGATGCGCAAATGCGCGACGGCGGCGCCAGAGGCGCGGTTGGTAGGCTACTTGCTGCCGACGATGGTGCGGTAGCTGTCGGGATTCCATTTCGGGCGCTCGGCGGCATTCGCCA
>QHTW01000113.1 GCA_003220955.1 Gemmatimonadota bacterium
TCGACGCTGAGTCGCTGACGGCCAGGCTCGTCCTGCACATCGTGCCCCGCGCCAGGACCACCGCTGTGGCCGGTCGCCACGGCGACGCGCTCAAGATCAGAGTTGCCGCGCCGCCGGCGGACGACGCGGCCAATGCAGAGCTCATCCGGTTTCTCTCCGCACGATTGGGACTTCCCCGCCATGCAATCGCCGTCACCGCGGGACAATCGAGCAGGCGGAAAGTTGTCTCGATCACGGGTATGGAATCGGCTGCCGCACTGCGCATCCTGGAGGGTGAATGAAACTGCTCAAAGCGCTCGTCAGCTTCGTCGTCGGCACCTTGGCCGGTGCCCTGTGCAGCAAACTCTTCGGCCCGTTCGGCGGCGTGCTCGGCTTTATTGCGGGCGCGCTGGCGGCGTGGTGGGTGGCGCAACGGATGGCCTTCTTCGAATGAACAATGATCAATGTCCAATGATCATTGATCATTGATCATTGGACATTCTTTAGCCGGTCCTTGATCCGCTGCTGCATGTCGGGGAACGCGTTGCCCAGCTGCCGGAGCACCGCCCGCGCGGAGTCGGGCTTGCCGGCGGCGACATAGGCATCGGCTTTCAGGAATCCCACACGCAGCTGCAGCCGGCGATCATCCGCCGGCAGCGGGAACCGCGACAGTGCCGCCAGCGCCATACGTCCATCGTTCCGGTCGCGGACCAGCGATTCGATCGCCAGCAGCCGCACATTCGTGTCGTTCGGGAATTCTCGCTCGAGCTTCCCGAACAACTCGACCGCCCGCGCGCTGTCGTGCTGGGTCCTGGCTTGCTGCGCCGCTTGATAGAGACCCGCGAGGTACAACCGGCTGACGTCCGCCGTATCGCCGGAACGAGTCCCAACGCCACCCGCGTAGCTGTACACGAGATCGCCGCCGAGATCAGCGGCTTCGAACAACGGGAACAGGCCGATGAGTCCCACGATCGCGGAGCCCCACAACGCGCCGCGGGCCTTTTCGAGACGGCCCCGCCGGGCGAGAATCAGCGCCGCAATCTCAATCGCCCCGACGATAAGGAAGATGTTGCGGGTACGCTTGCCCCACTCCTCGTGTTCGCCGACCGCTCGTCGGGCACCCGGGATGCGCTCGACCGGTCCGTGCGCGTCTAAGCCGGAGTGGGCGGCCAGGGCGGCGATCGCGGCTCCCAGGATCAGCAGCGTCGCGGCCGCGGGACCAGTGAAGGCCGCGCGGCCGGAGAGGGAGACCCAGCGGAAGATCACGCCGAGAATCAGCAGCGCGATCACGAAGTGGACGATGACGGGGTGGTAAGCGCCGATGTTTGGCATCGGCGGAACATACGCATACCCCCTGGCTTTCGCTGTCAGCGGGGCCTGATGGCGTCCCGGATGATGTCGTCGACGGCGAACTTGATGAACTCCGCGCGCTTGTCGCGCCGACGCTGGCTCTCGGCGCGCACGTCCGCGAGCCTATGCTCGATATCCGCGATCTCGAGGGCCCGCAGCTGATCTTCGACATCGAAATGCTGCGAGATGAGGCCCTCGATTTTTGCACGGATTGCAGGACGGCTGCTTTCGGAGGCGGTGCGGTATGCGCGCTGGTGCGCGCGCGCGTTTGCCTCGAGTCCAAACATTTTGCCGACAAGCTGCGCTCGCACGCTATCGCGCTGACCGAGCTTTTGCACCATGTCGAACTGTACCGTTAGCTGAGCGACTTCGGCCCAGTACTGGTCGGTCGATCCGCCAGTCATCGTCTGCGGGACCCCGTCTATAACCACGATCGGCTGGTTCTGCCCATTGACCGATCCGCCCTTGAGTGAGTCGAGCGAGCTTACGAGGTTCGGAGCGACGAGCATCAGGAAGGCCCGGGCCGCGGCCTCGGCCTCGGGCGGATGCTGTTGCATCATTTGCTGCACCCACATCTGCTTCGCCTGTGGATTCGGCATGTCCTGCGCCGTGCCGGCTGTCGTGGCCAGGAGACCGAACACACCAATTACACCACTAATTCGGCAAGCCATAGTATCGCTCCCGTTCGAGTCGAGTGAGCTGCGCGTCGATATCGAGCATCGCCCTGTCTGTCACATATCCGGCCGTCGCCGACCACGTTGCCGTGGGCGTCCAGCGCGCGATCGGGTCGCGAGCGGGACCCGGCCTCGCCATGACCAACCCTGCGAGCGCTGCGGCGGCCGCGAGCGCGATCCAGATCCGCGCGGAGCGTCGGCGCGGCGGCAATGCGACGTCCAGCGCCACGCGCCCCCGTTCGAGCTCGGCGAGCGTCGCCCGGCACGTGTCGCAGCCGGCCACGTGGGACTCGATGTCCGAGTTCCGCGGTTCTGGTACCTCGCCGTAAGCGAGCAGCAGCAGTTCGTCGTCGGTCGGATGATTCATCGATAGTTCTCCAATGCCGCACTGATCCGCGCGAGCGCGGCGCGCATTTGCGTCAGGACAGTGCCGAGCGGCCTGTTGAGCCGGTCGGCAATCTGCTGGAAGGTGAGGCCGCCCTGCTGGCGGAGCTCCACCACGTCGCGCAGCACCGCAGGCAACGCGTGTACGGCGCTGCGCACGGCGACTCGCAGCTCTCGCTCCAGCAGCGGGGCGTCCGCGGCGCCCGCCAGCGCCGGCTCGGCGGACGCCATCTCGACTGCCGCGCGGCGCCGCACGAGCTCACGGCGCAGGTGATCGCGCCAGACGTTGGCCGCGATGCGAAACAGGTAGCCACGGGCGTTGCCGTTCAGCGAGAGCCGGGGGGTCGCGATGACGAGGCGCGCGGCCACTTCTTGCAACAGTTCCGCGGCCAAATCGTCGTCGCGGCACCGCGCGCCGAGGAAGTTTCGGAGCGCCCCCTGGTGCTCGGCGAGCAGTCTGTCAGCCGCTATTGGGGCCATGGTTACCTAAGAGTACGCGGGAAGGGGGTTATTATTTTCCGTTGTGACTACCACCTTCCGATCCCTCCTGGATGACGGCCGCGTCCACGTCTTCGACGGGGCCATGGGCACGATGCTGTACGGCAAAGGGTTCTTCCTGAACGTGTGCTACGACGAGCTGAACCTGAAGCAGCCGCGGCTCGTGCAGGAGGTGCACGCGGCTTACGTACGCGCCGGCGCGGAGATCCTCGAGACCAACACCTTCGGCGCCAATCCGTTGAAGCTGAACAGCTACGGTCTCGCGGACGAGACGGAGAAGATCAATCGCACCGCCGCCGAGCTGGCGCGGGCGGCGGCGGGCGGCAAGGCAAGCGTAGTCGGCGCGATCGGACCGCTCGGCATTCGCATCGAGCCGTTCGGCTCCACATCAAAGGCCGAGGCCGAGGCGGTCTTCGCGCGGCAGGCGCAAGGACTGCTCGCCGGCGGCGTGGACGGATTCATTCTCGAGACCTTCAGCGACCTGGATGAGATGCACGCGGCGTTGAACGCGGTGCGCGCCGCGTCCGATCTGCCCGTCGTCTGTCAGATGACGATCGGCACCGACGGACTTACCTATTACGGTACTGATCCCGACACGTACACGAAGCAGCTTGCCGCGTGGGGCGCGGACGTCATCGGCGTGAATTGCTCGGTGGGACCGGCGGGAGTGCTCGAAGCCGTCGAGAAAATGGTGAAGGCGACCGACAAGCCCATCTCGGCGCAACCGAACGCCGGCCTGCCCAAGGACGTGGGGGATCGCAAAATCTATCTCGCGTCGCCCGAGTACATGGCGAGCTACGCGCGCCGCATGATCGAGACGGGCGCGCGGTTCGTGGGTGGCTGCTGCGGCTCCACGCCCGAGCACATCAAGAAGATTCGCGACTATGTGGCGAGCGTCGTGCCGCGCCAGCCGAGCGTGGTGGTGTCGCGCGCCCAGGTACACGCGCCCGCCGGCGTCAAGCCCGTCCCCCTCGCCGAGAAATCAGCGTGGGGGGCGAAGCTCGCGCGTGGCGCCCTCGTCACCAGCGTCGAGATCGTGCCGCCCAAGGGCGTGGACCCGAAACCGATGCTGGAGCAGTGCCGTGCGCTCAAAGCCGCGGGCGTGGATGCCGTCAACGTGCCCGATGGCCCTCGTGCGCAGAGTCGCATGGGCGTGCTGCCGTCCGCGCTGCTGATCGAACGCGAGGTGGGAATCGAGACGGTGATTCACTACTGCTGCCGGGATCGCAATCTCCTCGGGATGCTGTCCGACATCATCGGCGCGCACGCCGCGGGACTGCGCAACATCCTGATCATCACCGGCGATCCGCCCAAGATGGGCCCGTACCCGGACGCGACGGCAGTCTTCGACATCGACTCGATCGGTCTCACGAACCTGGTCTATCGTCTGAATCAGGGACTCGACCCCGGCAACAACCCTCTTGGCGGAATGACCAAGTGGGCGATCGGCGTGGGCGTCAATCCCGGCGCCACCGACAAGGACCGTGAGCTGTCACGCTTTGCGTGGAAAGTGGATGCCGGGGCCGAATTCGCGGTCACTCAGCCGGTCTTCGACGCGCGGCAGCTCGAAGCGTTTCTCAAACAGGTGGAGCAGTTCCAAACGCCCATCGTCGCGGGGATCTGGCCGCTGATCAGTCTGCGCAACGCCGAGTTCCTCGCGAACGAAGTCCCCGGCGTGTCGGTCCCCGACGAAGTCCTGCAGCGCATGCGGAAGGCGCAAGAGAAAGGCAAAGAAGCGGCGCTCGCCGAGGGCGTCGCGATCGCGCGCGACATGTTCACGCGCGTGAAGCAAATGGTGCAGGGAGTCCAGGTGAGCGCGCCGTTTGGGCGGGTGGAGGTGGCGCTCCAGGTCTTTCAGTAGATAGCATCCGGCAATGCCGGAGCTTCCCGACATCACGATATACCTCGAGGCGCTGGCCCCACGGATCGTGGGCCAGCCCCTCGAGCGCGTCCGCATCGTCAGTCCCTCGCTGCTGCGCACGGTCGACCCGCCGGTCGCGGCGGCGGTGGGCCGCAAGGTCGTGGCCCTGAGGCGCATCGGGAAACGCATCGTGTGGGAGCTGGACGGCAAGCTCTTCCTCGTCTTCCATTTGATGATCGCAGGGCGATTCAAATGGCGGCCCGCGGGCACGAGTCCTCCCGCCAAGATCGGGCTCGCATCATTCGACTTTCCAACGGGCACACTGTTGCTCACCGAGGCCAGCTCCAAGAAACGCGCGTCGTTGCATGTCGTCGCGGGCGAGGCGGGCCTGGCAGCGCACGATCCCGGCGGGCTGAACGTGCTCGAAGCCGATCTCCCCGCGTTCCGCGAGCGCCTGCAGTCCGAGTCGCACACCTTGAAGCGCGCGCTGACGGATCCGATTCTGCACGCCGCGAAGCTTTCGTTGTTTCAGCTCACCGGAAAACTGAGCGACGCTGAGATCGCGCGCTTGTATGAGGCAACGCAGAAGACCATACGCTTCTGGATCGAGAAGCTGCGCGCCGAGACGAACCGCGGCGCCAAGTTTCCCGAGAAGGTGAGCGCGTTCAAGGAGGGCATGGCCGTGCACGGCCGCTACAGGCAGCCCTGCCCCGTCTGCGGCTCGCCCGTCCAGCGCATCCGCTACGCCGACAACGAGGCGAACTACTGCGCCACCTGCCAGACGGGTGGCCGCGTGCTCGCCGATCGCTCGCTCTCTCGCCTCCTCAAGGCCGACTGGCCCCGATCGCTCGAAGAATGGGAAGCGAAGCTCGGGCGCTGACGATCCGCCGCGCACTCAGCGACGACGCCACAACCGTGGCGCACATCCACGTCGAGTCGTGGAATGTCGCGTACCGCGGCATCATGCCGGACGAGGTCATCGCCAGAACCGACCTCGCGTACCGCACTGCGTTCTGGGCCGAGCGAATTGCCGATCAGGAATGGCCGGTCTTTTTGCTGGAAGAGAACGGCAAGTGCATCGCCTTCTGCCAGATGGTTCCCACACAGGATTCCGATGACGACGCGGCACGTGTCGGCCATATCCCCTCGTTGCACGTGCTGCCGCAACTGCGCGGCCATGGCCATGGGCGCGTCCTCATCGATCACGTGTTTGCGGAATTCCGGCGCCGCGGCTTCGCCGAGGTGACGCTCTGGGTACTCGAAGAAAACCGGAATGCCCGGCGGTTTTATGAGAAGTCCGGGTTCCGTCTGGATGGCGGAAGTCGAAGCTATCCGCGGACAAATGTCCCCGAGGTACGGTATCGGATCGGTTTGAACCGTGCCCTAAAGGGCGGTTAAATT
>QHTW01000114.1:0-5344 GCA_003220955.1 Gemmatimonadota bacterium
TTCCGCAAGGGCTACATCGGTCTCGGCCGCCACCCGCTCTCCGACGTGCGCTTCGACGCCGAGCGCGACCTCGACGTCTCGTCGCGCCACGCCGCCATCGTCCGTAAGACTGAAGGCTTCGTTCTCCAGGATCTTGGCAGCCGCAACGGGACCTTCGTCAACGGGCAGCGCATCACCGCCGACACGCTGCTCAAGGGCGGCGACGTCATTGGCTTCGGCGCCAATGGGCCCGCGCTCGAGTTCGCAGTCATCGAAGCCGACACCGATCTCCCCTCGACCTGCACGGCCGAAGGTCTCGCGGAGCGGGCGTCTGCGCCGCGCGAGGTCTTCCAAGCGGCGACAGCCCCCCGGCAAAGCACCGGCGTGCGCATCGCGGTGGAGGTGGCGCGGCAGACGGCCCAGCTCCGCCGCACCACCAAAATCCTCATCGCGGTCCTGCTGATCGTGGGGACCGGCTTTACCTGGATGCAACTGGACGGTAGGCGGCGCGCGAACGAGGTGCGGCAGCTGCAGCTGCGCGCCGACAGCCTGCTGCGCGAGTCGCGCACGCTCACGACCGCGTTCCAGAGCCAGCTGCAAGGTGTACGCGACGCGCTGAAGGCCTCACAGGACGAGACCGCGCGCTTGCGTCGGGAGCTCGATGCCACGGGCGGTGACGCCTCGTCGGTGGCGCGGCTGCGGACCGAGCTGGACGCCGCCGAGCGGCGGCAACGCGCGCTGGCCGGCGCGGTGGGCGGTGTCAATTACCGCGCGATTTCGCATCGCAATCAGGACGCCGTGGCGATCGTGCTGGTCGAGTACACCGACGGCGAGCGGTTCAGTGGGACCGCGTTCTCGGTGGACTCGATGGGCACGATGGTGACGAACAAGCACATCCTGGCGGGCGAAGACGGGACCAAGACCCCGCGCCGGCTGGGCGTGATTTTTTCGGGCAGTACGCAGTTCTGGCGCGCCGAGCTGATCGGCGTCTCGCCCGACGCCGACATCGGGGTGTTCCGTGTCCTGATCAAAGGTGGGACGCCGAGAGTCGCCGGGCTCGCCAAAAGCCGCGAGGGACTCGAGCGCGGCGATCCCGTCGCGATCCTCGGCTATCCGCTGGGGTTTGATCTCCCCATGGAATCGCAAGGCGGCCAGCCGATCGCCGAGCCCTCGCTGACGGTCGGCACAGTCAGCAAGTCGCTGACGTCGGTCGTGCAAGTGGACGCCTACGGGGCCCCTGGTTCGTCGGGAAGTCCGATCTTCGATCGCGACGGAAAGGTGACTGCGGTGCTGTATGGCGGTGAGCGGGAGTCGAACGGAAAGATCATCTTCGCGGTGCCGGCCTACGTGGTGTCGGAATACCTCAAGAGCCTGAATCTGCCGCGCTAAAGTCCCTCCCTAGACCGTGGGATCAAGAGCCCAGCCGATCCCCTTCGCGCTGTTTGGCGAGAAGCCGCTCGGCGAAATCCACGCGCTCTTCCAGCTCTGCCACGCGGTTCTGCATCGCGTCGAGGTTCTGGCGCAGCTCGTTGATCTCTGTGTCGGAGGCTTGCGAGCCCCGAGCGGCGTTCCGGGCCCTCCACGAAATCGCGCGCCCGACCTGGATTGCGATCATGATGACCGCGGCACCGATAGCCCAGCTGGGAATGAAGAATGGCATCAAACCCTCGTGGTGAAGATCGACCCTACTGGATAGGCACCGCCGGACTCAGCGCCGATACGCCATTCTCATCAAAGCCCTCGATCGCCACCCAGTACGCCTGCCCTACGGTGAGCGCGCGCAGCTCGAGCGTCGTCCCCTGATCGGCGAAGCGCTGATAGGTCTCGTATAGCTTCGTGGGTGAAATCCCCCACCGCAGATTGTAACCAACCACACCAGGCACCGCACGCCATGTAATCACGGCGTTGCGCTGATCCGCCTGGCGCGGCGCCACGAGACCCGCCGGCGTATTCGGCCGCCGCTCCGCGCCATTGCCGAAGACACGGATGTCGCTGATCGCGAGGTTCGCGGCGCCGACATGAATGTGCTCGTAGCGGACGTAGCGCGCGCGCGCACGGCGCGGGCAGTTCGAGATACGCGTCTGGGCTCGAAATTATAGCGGTAGTCGATGTCGATCGGGTTGGCGTAGCTGCGCTGCTGCGCCGCCACAGACGCCGCGAGCGCCACGAGGAAGAGCGCAGCGCTCACGTTACTTGTTCTTGCAGCTATTCGCCGCCCCGACGTCCTGCGCCCTGACGCCGCCCATCTGCAGCCAGCCTGACTGCCCAGTATTCGGATCGGTCATGTGCACCCACCAGCGCTGGAGTGGCTCCCGCAGCATCCGCAACGCCTGCCAGCTCATTTCGAACTCCTGATCCTGCGACCGCACACGAGCGACCTTCGCGCCCGTGTAACTGATCACGGCCACCGTGTCGCCAAGACCAGGGCCGGACGAGCGGGCGGACGTATCGGGCACAACCACAGCGATGCCGGGCGGATGCAAGACCATCACGCCTTCATCGGTGCGGACGGCCGCTCCCGCCACGACGCTCCCCACACTGTCGGCGCCACCATTAGGTTCCGTCCGCAATGCGCCGCCCTGCAGCAGGGTCCAATCGCCATACTTGCAGCATTCGAACGGACAGACTCCGTGGACGATGTACTCCTCGTCGATCGCCGGACTTTGAGCCACGGCGGTCACGGGCTCGGGAGGAGGGATCGACACCGTCGCAGTCGTATCGGCCGTGCTGTCGCTCGTCCGTTGAGCGGGGCGGCCGCCGCCGCAGCCGGTGAGTCCCACCGCGAGTATGACATTCAATAAAGCCAGCGATGCGCGCATTCGCGTGAAGTCTCCTCGGTTAGTCAGTGAATCAGCTCGCGTCGTTCCATCGTATTAGACCCTCGCTCCTCAGGAGCCCTCGAATCGCGCCGGACCGAGCAGCACGAGCGATGCAACAGCGAGCACGCCCACAGCGGCCGGCGCCCAAGCCCCGGTCAGGAGGTATCCGATCCAACAAAGCAGCCCGGCGCCCTCGACCAGTGCCCATAAGATGATAGCGGCACCGCGCGTCTCGGTGCGCGTCCAATAATCGTCAGGCGACTGACCTGCCGGCCGACGTGGAAGCCTAGGTGCAAGAAAACCCAGCGCGAGGGTGAGATTCACCAGCGCGATCGCCGCCAGGAGCACGCCGAGAAACGGCCCGAACGCGAGGATCAAACCGGTGCGCTGGCGCAGCACGACGAACGTGACCGCGATCAGCACGAGCCCGAGCACGAGCGCGATGTGAGTGATCCGAATGGCGCGGGTCACTGACGGCCCATGAGCAACTCCTGGATCTTGCCGTCTGGTGTGCGATACATCAGCGCCTGAGTATTGACCGACCCGACCTTGAATTGCAGTACGGCGACCTCCATGCCCCCCCGCTCAACCCTGTTTGTAACCTTGAGATCGGTGATTGGCCCCAGGCGTCCGAGCGACGCACGCGCAGATGCCAGCAGCTCTGCCGTCAGAAAGGCATTGAAGTCGTCACCGAGCGTCGAGCGGTCGACCGTTCCCTGCCGTAGGCCGGAGAGAAAGGCGCGTGCCGCATCGAGCGGCGGTAATCCCTGGATCGCGGGCACATCGACTTGTGGCATGAGCTTCGGCACGATCGCCTGGTTGATCTCATCGATCGCGGCAAAATCGGTGTTCGCGAGCACGACGACCGCGGACCGCGTCGCGGGGATAACCGTGTTTTGTGCGACGAACCCGCTCACCGCCCCACCATGCTTCAGGACCACAGCCGCCCCGCGATCGTTCACGCCTTCGCCACATCCGTAACCGGTCGACCGCCCGTCGGAGAGCCGATGGGGTGTTGTGAGTATGCGGTACGATTCGGCGTTGAGCACCTTTCCCTCGATCAGCGCCATGTCCCATTTCAGCAGATCCGTCGGTGTGGACCAGATGGCACCCGCGCTTCCCGCCCAGCCCGCACCTTCCGGTGTTGCTGTCATTGGCGCGCCGAGCGCGAACGACGTGTAGCCGCTCGCCAGAGTCGAATCACCGACTGGTGGGTCGTAGCGCGTGTGCGTCATACTCAACGGCCTGAAGATTCGGCGTTGGAGGAAGGTGCCGAATGACTGGCCGCTCACTTTTTCGATTACCCGACCGAGGATGAGGAAATTGGTGTTGCTGTAGGACCAGCGGCTGCCGGGCTCGAAATCGAGCGGCCGAGTCGCGTACTCCGCGATAATGCTGTCGGCAGCGCGCGGCTCCAGCATCTCGCGGTCTACGAAGTCGAGCGGATAGTAGTCCCGATATCCGGACACGTGCTGTCCCAGCTCGAGCAGCGTGATGTCGCCCGCTCTGGTCAAATTCGGCATGTACTGCGACACCCGATCGTCCAGCGACAGCTTCTTTTCCTGCGCGAGGAGCAGCAGGGCGCTGCAAGTGAACTGTTTGGTGACCGAGCCAATTGCGAACATCGTCTCCAGAGCGACCGGGGCCCGCTTGCTGAGTGAACGCACGCCGTAGCCGTGCGAGAAAATGATCTTGCCGTCCTGCGCGACTCCGACGGAAACTCCGACGAGTCCGCGGTCATGCATCGTCGCCCGGATCACACTGTCGATGGAAGCAGTGTCGATCGGCGCCGCGTGCAGCGCGGCGGGCGGTGCGGCCGGCGGCACGGGTGCCACCTCCTTGCGGCACGCGAGGGCCGACGAGGCAAGCGCGGCTGCTATGGCAAATCGTGCGGCAGGGTGGTGCATGGAATCCTCACGACGAGACGATGGAGCAACTTAGGGCGCGCCGAGACTTCCGGCGAGCTAGCGCCGCGATCCATTTGGAGTATGATCGCCCCATGAAAAAATCGATCGGCGACAACATGATTCCGAAGGATTGGGGCTTCGAGCGCGGCCTCGATCTCGTGAAGAAGGCCGGCTTCGACGGGATCGAGCTGTGGCTGGGCGACGTCGCGTGGTTCCAGATGACCACGACCGACGCCGAGGTCCGCGACTTGCGCCGCAAGGTCGAGAGCGCCGGCCTCGTGGTCTCCAATGTCTCGACTGGACTGCATTGGGCCTCGCCGCTGTCTGGACCGCGAGATTGCTCGGCAGCGACGCGATCCTGGTGGTCGCCGGGCTCGTAACCAATGAAATCCCGTACAACGAAGTGTACCAGCGCTGCGTGGACGCGCTGCGCCCCCTGGGTGAGACCGCCGCCCGCGCCGGCGTCAAAATCGGCTGTGAGAACTGTAACTCCGAGCAACGGTTCCTCCTCAGCCCGCGCGAGTTCTGGCAATTCCTCAACGACGTGAACAGTCCCGCGGTCGGCATCCACCTCGACGTCGGCAACATCCACGACACCGGCTTTGCGGAGCAGTGGATCGAGATTCACGGACCGAGAAT
>QHTW01000114.1:5508-5941 GCA_003220955.1 Gemmatimonadota bacterium
GCTACGCGCCGGACCAGCAGTTCTACGACACCGCGCAGGCGATGGATCGCCTCATCTCCGGCAGGCTCTGATTGGACATGACCCGCCGGCAGTTCCTCGCCACCACGGCTGCCGTCGTGAGCAGCGGACATCGCCTGCGAGGTCGCTGGCCGCGCGTCCTGCTCGACCTGCAGGGCGGTTGTCTGCGAGAGTCGCTGGCAGGCTACGCGAGGGTGTGCCAGCCGCGCCTGGTGCGAGCGGACACGTCATCCATCCCGCACTGCGCCGTCTTGCTCGTTCCAGCGGCACTCGAGATCTCGCCGGTCGCGGCCCGGGCGATCGTGAGGTGCCTGCATGCCGGAGCGACCGTCGTCCTCGAGTCCGCCGCAGGCTTCCTCGATGAGCGAGCGTTTCGCACCGAGCGCGCGGTGCTGCGAGACTATTTCGGGATCAC
>QHTW01000043.1 GCA_003220955.1 Gemmatimonadota bacterium
GGTAGCGGCCATCGGCCGCGACGAAATCGGTTCCACTGCGGACACCGGTGCCCGCGACCTCGAACGGCTGGCCGACCTGCTGCCCGCTGCCTTTGATCGTGAAGTCCGAAATGACGTCCACGCGCAGCGCCCGCGCGCCGTTGCGATCTTCCCATGCAGTCGCATGGGAGCGGTTGTGGCTCGTGACCGTCACGCTGCCCGCGGCGCGATCGTTCTCGGTCACCGTATCCGTCCATGCCGCGCCGAGGGTTAGGCCATTGGGAGGGAGCCGCGGGAAAAAGTTCTTGAACGAGCCGACCACCGGCGAGAGCGATTGCGCGATCAGGCTGTCGGATGCGGTCTGATTGCGGAACTCGCCCTTCGGCGTCAACCGTCCGACAAACGAAAGCGCCTTGGCAGCGCCGAGGTTGATGCCCATGGGTGCGGTCGTGCCCGAGTCGGCCACGATGGAATCGATCGTGATCGTCGTCGGATAGCCGCTGGTGTCGGCCGGACCGGTAATCGTGACCGCGAAAAACGCGCGCAATCCAAAATCGAGCGGCTGGCGCATTCCCTGAAATTCCTGGTCGATGTGGATGACCTGGTGCATCACATAGCGCAGCGCGCTCGGTCCCAGCCGGATTACATCAACATTCCCGCGCGCCGGTGGCGGGGGTGGAGGGGGCGCTGGCGGGTTCACGGACGTCGGGGTCGTGGTCGTCGGCGTCGTGTGCCCGGCACACGCCGCGGTGAGAATGGCGACTGCAAGCAAAGCCCGAGACATCCTATTCCTTTGTCTTGGTACGCCCGAAGATCGCCACCACCTCGGTCTCCTCGCTCATGATCTTGAGGAGTTTCCAGCCCCGTTTGAGCATGTCGGTGCGCCAGCCGATGAGCTTCTCCCACTCTTGGGCCGTGGTCCGAAAGACCCGCAGGTCGGCGACGTGCTCCCAGTGCGGAGGATACGGCGTTGAGGGCAAGGGGCGCGTGGCGGGCGTGGGGGCCGGGGCGGGCCTTGTCGTCACAGGAGAGGAAGTGGTGAGACCATAAGCCGAGTTCTGTTTACCCGTTGGTACGAGCAGATGGTCATCTCTCTGGGATAGCTGTCGCCAGCCATCTCGTGCGGCCTACCCGCAGCTCACACGACCCGGGCCGGGTCTCGCTGCTTATTTGGCCTTGCTCCGACCGGGGGTTGCCGTGCCACGCCCGTTGCCGGGCGCGCGGTGGGCTCTTACCCCACCGTTTCACCCTTACCCTTTGGATACAAGGGCGGTCTGTTCTCTGTGGCCCTGTTCCGTCGCCTCACGGCGCCCAGGCGTTACCTGGCGGTCTGCCCTGTGGAGCTCGGACTTTCCTCGAATGGCCCCTGCAGCCGGCCACCCGCGACCATCGGCCCCACCACTTCCAGGGGGAAGTTACCGGGCCCCTGGCCCAGGGGGCAAGCCTTACTTCGCGAAGCGCCGAATCACGCGACCCAAACTGTCGGTCGCGGCGCCGTCAAGCCAAAACCCCGCGTGTTCGGTGAACGCGGCATATCGCGCGCGCGACCACTCCGCCGGTGCGAACGTCGCGCGCTCAGGTTCCAATCCGACGGCGGAGAGCGCGAAGATGCCGCGCGCCCGATAGCGCCGCAGCAAAGTCGGCCGGGCGTCCTGACGCACCCAGAGGAAAATCGGAGCGTCGGGACTCGAGAACCCGCGCAGCACGCCGAGCGAGAACCAATCCGCGGGGGCGTCGCTCGCGTGAAACGCAAATCGCAGCTCGGGACGCAGCCGCCGCAGCTCCCCGCGCAGCGCAAGCGCACGCTCAGCCACGGCGTCCTCCAGCCCCTGGAAGTAGCGGCTCAGCCACCCGCGCTCGAGCAACGTGTCGTACCGGACCGGCGGGGGCAGCGCGCCGAGGCGCTCGAGCTCCGTAGGATCCAGACCCAGCGCCGCCAACCCCGTACGGTAATCGGCGTCACAGAAGCCACTGCCGCGGAAATGCGTCATCGCACTGTCGAGATCTAGCGCGACGCCAGCGATCACTTCGGGTCTTATTCCACCGAGCCGTATCAACGCGCGATAAATGGGGCGCAACCCACCGCGCCAGTACAGCGAGTCGAGCCCGCAGGGGATCGGCGATCGCTCGCCATGCCGATCGACCTCGTCCGCGCCTTCCGATCCAATCGCCGCGAGCGCGACACCGGGGAACCAGCGGATACTCGTGGCCTGGAGCCGCTCTCCCGTGAGTTTCCAGAGGGTGCGGGTGGTAATTGTGTCGGTGAGTGCCGCTTCCGGGATCGGCGTTGCCAGCGCATTCAGCGCCGCGACGTCGACGAATCGCAGCAAGGAATCGAGTGCCGTAAGCGTGAATCGGCTCCACAACACGCGCATGCCCTGGCGCGTGACCCAAGCGGGCACCGCCACGGCTTCCTCCGGTCCGCGTTTTGGATCGGCGGGCTCGGGCAGCACGATCACCGCGGCGCCCGCGGGTGGTGCGAGGGGGGGTGGATGGACCGTGACAAGCTGCGGCGCGTCCGTCAGGCGGAGTGGTGCCGCGCGTGTCGCCGCGCCGATGCCGGCCCATTCCGCCGGGCGCCGCGTCCAGCGGGCGAGTGCCACGAGAAAGTCTCGCGTTCCTGAAGCGGCATCGGTCGCAGCCAGCAGGCTGCGGCTCGCGACGACGATCAGACCGTCTCCCCCCCCGACCGCGACGCGGCTGGCGGCGACGAGCGCGCTCGTCGATCCGCGCGCGAGCGTCTGGCTGCGATCTCGGACCTCGAGCGGCCGGTTGTGGCCCGCGGGGAATGGTGCAAACCCGGCATTGTCGAGCGCCGAATGCGGCAGCGGCGTCGCGTCGATCGTTTGGTGTCCGCCTTCTGCCGTTCCGATCGCGATCCCCGCGCCTTGCGCCGCCAACCACTGGTTCATCACCGGGCGATCCAGATCGCCGTCGGTGTAGCCGAGGACGACGACGCCGTCGCGGTGGACCCATTCACTGAGAATCGCGAGATCGGCGATCGTCAGCGCGTCGGAGCGTGCCCCCGGCTCGCGCCCACCGAGCAGCACCAGGGTACGGTAGCGACTGAGATCCTGCCTGGTGAGGTGGGGGTAGAAGCGGCGGTACTCAACGCGATAGCCGACGGCATGCCAGGGCGCCGCGGTCGCTTCGAGCGTCAGCGGATCAGCGAGCGTGAGATCGAGAATGAGAAGCCGGTGCGCCTCCGATTGGCACCCCGCGGTGAGCACCAGCAGGAGGACACACAGGCGTCTCACCGCCGTGGCTCGACCAGGCGGTTGTACTTCCGCAGCGCGGCACGCAGCCGATCATGTGGCAACGCATAGACGCGCAGGCCGTTGATGCCCGTCATCGTTTCGGCTGCCACCATCGCGTTAACGATCGCTTCCTCGGTTGCCTGGATCGTCGCCTCGAACAGCGGGCTGATGCGTTCGTTCGGCAGCATCGTCACCGTGACGTTCGCATCCGGCTTCGCCGCGCCCGGGTTCGCGGTCGAGAACGCGACGAAGATGTCTCCGGACGGATTCCCGCCCGTTCCGCCCAATCGACCGACGCCCAGGGCCGCGCGCTTCGCGATGCGCTTGAGCTGATGCGGCAGCAACGGCGCGTCGGTCGCGATCACGATGATGATCGATCCCCTGTCGGCATCCTCGCAGCGGCGGCCCCCACTCGGGCGTGCAACGCCAGGGATCGAGTCCCGGCACGGCAGCAGATCGGGGATCTCCTGCCCCACCGGCACGCCGGCGATGGAGAGCCGCGCACGCGAGCCGTAGTTGCATTGCACGAGGACACCGACGGTGTACCCGCCATTCGCCGCCGGGAGCCGCCGCGATGCCGTGCCGATCCCGCCCTTGAACTGATTGCAGATCATGCCCGTCCCGCCGCCGACGTTCCCCTCGGCCACTGGACTTCCGCGCGCGCTGTCGAGGGCGGCAAAGGCGTTGTCCTTCGTGACGTGAAACCCGTTGATGTCGTTGAGCGCGCCATCGTACGTCTCGGCGACGATGGGAAGCGACCAGTCGAATGCCACGCCCTTGCGGACCAGCCACTCGATGACGGCGTCCCGTACGACGCCGACGCTATGCGTGTTCGTGATCATCACCGGTCCCGCGAGAAATCCCGACTCTTCGAGCCAGGTGGTGCCTGTCATTTCGCCGTTGCCATTGAGCGTGAACCAGCCGCCGAACACGGGGTCGCCGTTGGAGGCGCCCCGCGGGAGGATGGCGGTGACGCCCGTGCGGATCGGGCCCTGACCCACGACGAGCTTTCCCTGCCCTTGGATGATGGTGCTGTGCCCCACCGTCACGCCCGCTACGTCGGTGATGGCGTTGAGCGGGCCCGGTGTCCCGTCGAAGGGGACGCCCAGGTCGCGAGCCCGAGGGCGGCCTTGCGCCTGAACGGACGATGTCAGGACGAGCAACGCGGGCAGTACGCGCATCTCAGGTCACCAGGGTGTAAGGGAGCAGGGCTCGCCGCATGTCGGCGGCGGTTTGCCAGCGCGCCTCGCGGGCCTTGGCGAGGGCTTTCATCACGGCATCGCTGAGCGCGCGGGGCACGTCGCGCCGCAGCTTGCGCAGATCGGGCGGTGGCGCGTGCTGTTGCATGTCGAGCACGGCGGCTGCGCTCGCGGCGGCAAACGGCGGCCGCCCTGCGAGCGCCTCGAACAGCACGACGCCAAGGGAATAGAGATCCGTACGGCCGTCGATGTCCGGAGAGCCGCCCGCCTGCTCCGGACTCATGTACTCCTCGGTGCCCACGACGAAGCCGCTGCGGGTCACGCGGTCCTCGCCCGAGTGGGCGATCGCGCGGGCGATTCCAAAATCGACCACAACTGCGCCACCCCCCTCTGCCGACAGCACGATGTTGTCCGGTTTGATATCGCGATGCGCCAGCCCGTGGTCGTGGGCATGACCCAACGCGTCGAGGACGTCGGTGGCGACGCGGACCGCGCGATCGATGGGCAGCGTGCGCTCGCGCCGCAGCACTTGCCGGAGTGTCTCGCCAGCGAGAAACGGCATCACGAACCAGAGCAGGTAATCGGTTTCGCCGGAATCGAGCAGTGGGGCGATGTGCGGGTGGTCGAGCGTGGAGGCGTAGCGGATCTCGCGCAGGAAGCGGTCGGCCGCGACCGAGACCGTGAGCTCGGGGTGCAGCACCTTGATGGCGACCTGGCGGCCGTCCTTATCGTAGGCGCCGTAGAGCGTAGCGTTGCCGCCGCGCCCCACCGCGGTGATGACGGTATAGCGGTCTCCCAGTGCTTGACGCACGCGCCCGATCAAATCGCGAGCCACGCCGCCAGAATAGGCGCCGCCGCCAGGGAAAAAGGAAGGGTACTGGGCGCTGCTATGGGCTCGGGGGGAGCACTCGGGTCCAGCGGAGGTTGTCAAAGATGGCGTAGGCCGAGCCTTTGCCCGCGAACTGCACTGCCGCGATTCCCGCGCCGCTGACGCAGAGCTGTTGGGGGACGCCGTCCGTGGTGGACTCGGTTCTGCCTAGGACGTTGCCGTTCGCATCAAGCGCCTCGATGAACGCCACGCCACCGGACAGCGGAAAGATGGTGTGGAAGCCAGTCGGGGTTGCGGTGATGCATGCCTGGACTGCCGGGACGACGAAGGTCGCTTTGATCTTCCCGAAGCTGAGCTCATTGAAATCCGACGCCAGTCCCAGCGGGCAGACGCTGATGTTGTTCTGCCCCGAGTTGAACCCGAGGACGCCATAATTGTTGGCATACACTGCGGTGCCCGGGCAGAGGCCGAGCGGATTGGTGCGGCTGAACGTGATGCCGAGCCGGGAATACACCGAGTTCACGGTGGCACCGGGCAAGATCGATCCGAGTTCCGGGGTCTGATCGAAATTCAGGTCGAGTTGACTCGGCAGCGCCCAGGAGAACCGGCTGAACATATCCGTGCTCCCGCCGGCGCCCAAATCGATGGCCACCCGTGTGCTGGCGAACAACGGCCGGGGCGTGACCAACGAGCGGAGTCTCACCGCCAGCGCGCCGAGGAGGGAGCGACGGGGCGAGGATCCGCGAGATCCCAGCGTTGCGTAGCCGGGATCGCAGTGCAGGAACGGCGCGGGGACGTTGTTCAATGCGCGGATCGCCGGATCGGCCCCGACGTGCAGCTGGAAAATTTGGAGCAAGTCCGACGTCGCATGGTCGAGCGTGCCGATGACCGGGCAGATACCGACGGTCACATTCGTGTTGAACTTGCCGCTCGTGTTGACCAGAGCGAGCGGCGGCTCCGTGTGGAAATCGTAGCACGAATTGCCGACGGCACCGATGTCACCGGGGAACACGGGCTCGGGTAACCCCGGAATGCAGGGGCGATCGTCCGCGGACTCGATGATGAGCGTCACCGGTTGGTCCACGGCGCCGGCCGGGACGAACACCCCCGCCTGCCCGTGCGTTGTCACGATCGTGGTGCTTTGTCCCGGCTGCACAGTCCCTTCACCGCAGTCTGAATCCACCCGCTGACATTGCGAGCCGACGCCGATGAAGAATTTGATCGGAAGGGTGCGGTCGACGAGCAGCGGGATGAACTCGCCCGTGTTCACATTCTTCAGTTCGCTGCCGCTATCCACGACATCCACATCAGCCACGCCGAGCTGACGGGACCCCGCCATCGCGGTGATCCGATACGTACAGCTCGCATCGAGGTTGTCGTCGGCCGTGTGCCAGTTTGTCTGGTAGTCCGAGCTTTCGACCTGTACGTCCAATCCCGCGAGCGTGCGGATAATAGCGCCGGTGCAGAGATTGGTGATCGTCACCATCGGACCGAGTTGTCGGGAGAACACCTGCCCCGCCGGCGCCTGCTGGCCCAACAGCGGCGGGAGCCAGACGAAGAAAACGTTACCGTTGTCGTGATTGGCGTCGACGATCATCGCACCGGGGCCTGCGGAATAGCTCCGGTCGGCGTGACAGCCGACCGTCCCAATCGCGACGATAGCCACGAACGGCAAATAGCTCGAGCAACACTTCATCGTAGGGTACCCGACGTGAGATAAAGAGCAAAAAAAGAACGGATAGGCGGAAGCACCATCGAGCGAGAGAATCATTGACCCTCAACCGGAAGAGCTAGTTCCACGGATCCGACGCGGCCCCGCTACATGTAGCCACAGCGAAAAGCAAGGGGCGGCTCCGCGGAGAGCCGCCCCTTGTTCTCAGCCCGCCTCCAGTGCGTCAGGCCACGTTGGCACACACCGCGAAGAACCGCACGGTGTGCGCGACACCGTCGAGATTCTTCATCGAGACCAGCCAGACGTTTGTGGCGTTGTTGGTCCCGGTGAGGCCGGGAGTGGATTCTTGCAGGCGAGTGTTGAAGTCCGCCGTTCCCTCCCCGACCACCTGTGCCCCACCACCCAGGATGACTTTGCCCGCCGGGCACGGGACGGCATCGCGATTGAATCCGCCGCCAGCGGCAAGGGAGGTGATGGCGCCGGTCACGACTTCATAGCCTTGCGGCGGCGGTGCGCACACCGCAAAGATGCGAACGGTGTGCGGCACCTGGTCCTGATTTCGGACGGACGCGAGCCAGACGTTCGTATTGAAGTTAACGATGCCTGGAGCGGATTCTTGCAGCCGGGTGTTGAAATCAGCGACGCCTTCGCCCGCAACCTGCGCTCCGCCGCCCAGCACCACCTTCCCCGCGGGACAATTGGCGGTCTGGCGCGCGAAGCTCCCGGCGGAGATGATGACGTCGGTCGTCGCCAGTTGGTACCCGACCGGTGCGCCGGCGCACGTCGCGAAGAACTCGACGGAGTGCGGATTCGCACTCTCGTTGTGGATTGCCACCAGCCAGACATTCGTCGCTGCACCCACGATCCCCGGCGCGGATTCTTGCAACCGGGTGTTGAAATCGGCCGTGCCTTCCGCGATCACCTGGGTGCCACCGCCGAGAATGACATTGCCGGCCGAGCACGTCGCAACGTCGCGCACGAAACCGGTGGTCGCGGCCAATGCGAACGGGCCGCTGGTTGCGACTTGGTAGCCGGCGAGCGGGACCACGACTCCCGTGGCCGTGAGACTGACCGGACTGTTCGTGACGTGACTGGTTGCGGCTTGCAGCGTGTTCACGCCGGCCCCAAGCCGCCACGTCACGGTCGCGTTTCCCGCGCCGTCGGTCGTGGCCGCACAGGCATTGCCCTCACTGCACGTGCCGGTGCTGACGCTTCCACCACCGCCGGTGACGGTGAACGTCACGGACTGTCCCACGACCGGCGACGTAGTAGCATGGTGATTGTTCTGAACCTGTACCGAGGCTTGCACCGTCGAGCCGGCAGGAGCGGTCGCGCCATCGCCCGCGGTCACGGTCATTGAGGCGAACCGGGCGTAACCGAAGACGCTGAAACCGTCGGTGCTGCCGCCCGCGCCCAGGTCGACGGCATGGAGCGCGGCGGGCTGAATGGCACGGGCGATCGTCTGCGTCATCGTCTGCCAGCCTGCCTTGGCAATGTCGCCCAGGCGCCCGGAGCGGAACGCCGCGCCGATCGTCTGAGTCGTCGGACCGAAACCGGCACAATGGATGAACGGCGCGGGCACTTCTGCGAGCCGCGTCAAGAGTCCGGTCGCTTGTCCGCCGACTTCCTCTTGGCGTGCCAGCTCGAAGGGGGGACCTTCCCCGCCGATATCAGCAGGGATTTGGAAACAGACGCCGGCGATTACGTTTTTCGCGAACGGCAAACCGCCCTCGATCTGATGCAAATCGGGGTCGGTGCGGAACCGATAACAACCTTCCATCTGTTCGAGCCCGCTGCTGAGGCAGTTGGCGCCCACTCGTTCGATGATCACAACGACTTGATCGATCCCCAGATTGGGATTGAGAAACCCGTTCGTGAAGCGGGCTCCGGCGAACCCCGTGTTGGTGGTGACGTCGAGGGTGCCGCTCGGAATGACATTCGGCACGACTTGCTCCACAAAGTCATTCGAATTGGTCGACCCGAACGCCCCTTGCTGGATCCGCACCTTGATCGGCAGCGTCCGGCCATCCGTGAAGATGAACACGTCGCCCGTCTTCGGGTTCTTCATCCCACCGACGACCGGGTCGATGTCGAGAAAGCCCAGTGCGGTCCCCCGCGCTGCACCACGCACCGTGATCCGATAGAACGCGGTCGCATCGAGCTGTGAAGCCTGCGTGTCCCAGTTGAGCTGATACAGCTGGTTAGTGGCGTCGAGCGCCATGCTCGCGGGGCCGAATACGAGCGGTCCGCAACTCGTCGACGGGTCGAGTAGGGGATTCCCTGCGAGCCGGCACACCTCGACGACGGGCGCGAGCTTCGCGTTGAACGTGCCGGGATTGAAGTTCGGCGAGCCTACTGGATTCGGAACGAGCGGCGGGAGAAAGAAAAAGTTTGGGTTACCGGCGTGGTTGCCATCCTGAATTGCTGCGTCGAGAGCGGGTGCTTTTGGTTGTACGGTGTTGTCTCTACACCCTGCGAGAATGATGGCGACGGCGACAGCGGCAAAGCATGTGATCTGCCTCATGGGGCGCTCCTGTGCGACACATTGACCCGCGATGTGTGGCACGTCTAGGGGCGCGCCAGCGACGACGGGCGACGGACCAGCGGAACGCCCTAAAACTCTCCAAGGGTTTTTCCGAGCGCCAGACCTGGCACTGTAGCAGATCTGTTACAGCTCACGCGACTTAGCGTGCGCCGATAAGCGCCTTGAAGCGGGGATCGTCCTGAATGGGGCGCCACCACCAATGGACGCTCTTGCGGAAACCCTCGCGATGCTTGGGGTTGGCGATGAGGTACTCGCCCAGCAGGCGCAGCGCTTCCTCCTTGTCCCCCAGCATGACCCGCCCGACCGCCTCGTAGCCGAGCAGCTCCTTCTGCGGGTCGACGTCCGCATTTCCCTTGGCGCGCTCGAGAACGTGCCGGGCGCTGTCGGGGAGTCCAGCGCGAGTCAGCACCCAGCCGACGAAGATCTGTTCCAACGACTGCGTGAACGGGCGGCCGCGTTCGGGGGAAAGGCGCACCGCGTCGCCCGCGAGACGCCACGCGCGGTCCACATCGGGATCTGTGGCTTTGGTGCTCATGAGCATCAGCTGGCACTGCGCGAACTGCGGGTTGTTGGGGAACCGACGCCGCCCTTTGTCACACCAGTCCGCTGCGGGCTCAAACAGCTCCAGATCGTAGGATGTGACAAACAGGCGATACAGGATAGCGTCGGCGGAGGCGAGGTAGGCGTCCGCCTGATACGCGCTTTGGGCGGCGCGATTCGCCTCAACCAGATCCCTCCGCTGGTAATAGTAGAGGTACGAAAGCGTATTCCACGCGCCCACTTGCCGCGGATTGATTCGGGTGGCGGCCTCGAGATCCGTTTGGGCCGCGGCGAGCAGCTTGTCCGCAGCGGCGGCATCGGGCTCCAGTCCCCGGGAGAATCGATAGAAGCGAATCGTCCCGCGCATCTCGAGCGCGTCCGGGTTCTGTGGCTCGGCGCGCAACGCACGTTCCGCGTGCCCCAAGCCGATCGTGAGCCACTTGTCCTGCTCGCGTGGGACTTGCTCGAGCCGGGACCGCAAGTAGGCAACCCGCGCTCGCAGCACGATCGGTTGGACCCACGACTGGTCGGCCTGCTCCGCCTGCGCCAGCAGCGAGTCCGCGCGCGTGTACAGCGTCGCGGCGCCGGCGGGATTGGCCACGGCGGCCGCGACCGCGTTCTTCTGGGAGTTCTGCGCCTGTTGCACGAGCGACCACGCCTCCACGCTCTTTGTCTCGGACCGTTCTTCGCGCAGCCGGACTTCGACGCCGAGACGCTCTCGCAGCAACACTGCCGCCTGGCTGACCAGGGAGTCACGCATCGCCAGGGGCGCGCCGATCGGGAGCTCGAAGCTCTGGCGTCGCCCGACGTCCGCGCCACTCGCACCATCGACCAGCCGAATCGTCACGCGCGCGCGGGTGCCCCCGCCCACCGGCTCGACTTCCCCTTCCACCAGCGTGCCGGCCTCGAGCGCGCGCGCAATCGAGTCGCGCGGCACGTCGCGCCCGCGGAACGGCGCGACGCCGTTTCGCGAGATGACATCCAGAGCGCGAATCGCGCTCAACTGGTCGATCAGTGCTTCGGTGAACCCGTCGGTGAGATACCGCAGCGAGCTGTCCCGACTTTCGTCGCTAAAGTACAGCACGGCGACACGATTCAGCGCGAGCGCTCCGGCACCGGCACCGCTGCCGCGGTGACGGCCGAACAGCAGCCACGCGCCGGCGATCAACGCAATCGCCCCAAGGCCGATTCCCGCGGTGCGGGGGCTCCGCCAGGCCAACTGTCTCCGCGTGTGCCGGCGTGCGGCGGTGACGCGCGAGACCGTGCCGGTACTCGCCGCGGTCAACGCCTTCGCGAATTCGCCCGACGTCTGATAGCGGTCGGCGGGGACCTTCTCGAGCGCGCGCTCGATCACGACTTCGAGATCGTCCGGAATCGCATCGCGCACGATTTTCAGTCGCGGCACCGCATCGAGCGAATGACGCGCCATGATCGCCTGCGCCGTGGGTCCGGTGAACGGCGGCTGGCCGGCCAGCGTCTCGTAGAGCACACACGCGAGACTGTAGATGTCACTGCGCCGATCGACCTGCCCCGATCCCGATGCCTGCTCGGGCGGCATGTACGCCGGCGTGCCGATGGCCAAACCGGTCTGCGTGAGCTTGTCGCCGCCGGCCGCGCTGACGGCACGCGCGATGCCGAAGTCCGCGACGATCGCGTGCCCGCCCGACAGCATGATGTTCTCCGGCTTGATGTCGCGGTGCACCACGTCGTGCTCGTGCGCGTACGCGAGCGCCTCGGCGACCTCGCGCGCGATCTGCAGCGCATCGTCCACCGGCAGCTGCGGCTCGCGGTCCAGCCGGTCCCGGAGGGATTCGCCTTCGACGAACGGCATGACGTAATAGAGCGTCCCACCCGCGTCGCCCGAGTCGTAGACCGGCAAGATGTTGGGATGCTGCAGGCGCGCCGCGAGCTTGATCTCCCGCAGAAACCGCTCGCGCCCCAGCGCGATGGCGATTTCGGGCCGTAACGTCTTCAGCGCAACAAAGCGCTCGTGCCGCGTGTCGCGTGCGAGATATACCAGCGCCATACCGCCACGGCCCAGCTCGCGATCGATGATGTAGTGTGGCGGGAGCGCGGCGTTCAGTTCTGCAAACGGATCAGTCACGTGGTTAACGATAGTTCTGTCGAACGTGCTGGGCGAGCGCGCTGGCGAGGTCCGGGAGTCGCTGGCGAGGCCAGGGGGCGTTCATGACCGAAAGCACCCGCCCCGTCCCAGCATCGATAACCATCATCCGCACGAGCACCGTATCGTTCCGGCTCGCGGACGGGTCCAGGCGTCCGTAGACCGCGATCCCCGCGCTGGTGTGGCGCGCCAGATCGAGGGCCGCGATTTCCGGTTGCTTCTGACCGCGCCAGCGCTCGCGAACCACGTCCTGCGAAACCGCCGTGAGCGGCGGCGTGCTGTCGAGCCGGGCGGTGAGATCGTGCGCGAGGCGAACGCGCCACTGCTCGAGGCCGGGGACGAAGATGTCGAACGGCGCAACGGCAACCAGCGTCGGCTGGGGCGCATGGGCGCGGACGTAATGCACGAAGCTCACGGCGCCGGCGATCGTCAACATCAGGACGAGCGATGACAGCCCGATCAGCCAGCGCTTTGAGGTCATTGAGCACGAGAATGAGCTACCCACACTTGATCCGCAACCGCGACTTTTTTGCACTGCGCTGTGCGAAAAATCACCGCAGACGGTATGACGTGCGCCAGCGCGGCGGTGACTAATAGTTGAAAGACGGCGGTTACCGTGATCGCGCATGGTGACCGTCTGCACGGTTCTCCCTCCCCCGGAACGGCCCCGGATCGACGCGGCGGGCGACGGCTGCTTCGATACGCTGCACGCCGATTCGCTGCGCGAGGCGCTCTACGTCGCGCGGCGCCGCCGGGTCGATGCCATGGTCATCTCGGTGCACCGCTGCCACGGGGAGGCGCTGCCTGGCGTCGCGCGGTTCGTGCGCGAATTCCCCGCCATCCCGGCTGTCGCGCTCGTGTCGCGGCACGATCGCGAGGCCACCGAAACACTGCTGCGGCTCGGCGCCACGGGCGTGCGCAGCGCGGTGGATTGCACCGAGCCCGATGGCTGGCGCCGGCTGCGCGACATCGTCGGACATCCCGCCTCGCCGGTCGCCGGGCGCATACTCGCACGGCTGATCCCGGCTCTCGGCGATCCGTCTCCGCCGGAGGAAACGCGGCTGTTCTTCGAAGCGGTCGCACGCCTGGCGCCGGCGCTCAGCACGGTGCGCGGCCTCGCGCGGCATCTCCGCGTCCGGCCCAGCACGCTGATGTCCCGATTTCATCGCGCCGGCATTCCGTCGCCCAAGAGTTATCTCGCCGGGATGCGCCTGCTCCACGCGTCATTCCTGTTTCAAAACCCGGGTCTGTCGGTCTCGGACGTGGCATACCGCATGGACTATTCGTCGCCGCAAAGCTTCGGCCGGCACCTGCGCACGGTTCTGGGTGTCACGGCTGGTGAATTTCGCCGCCGATTTCCATTTGATGTGGCGCTAGCGCGCTACATCGATCTGTTGATCATCCCGTACCGGGAGGCCCTGCGTGCGTTTCACCCCTTCAACGCGGGGTCGTGGGACCAAGGCCCGAGCGCCGTAGCGGTCTCCCGGGCGGGGTGAGGCTTCAGTCGGCAGCCGGTCGGATCTGATGCTCTGGCGTCGTTTGATCCCGTCGGAGCACCGAGAATCGCGCCATACCCCCACGGAGCCGCTCGGCCAGCTGGGCGAGCTGCTGCGATGTTGCGGTCAGCTCGCCCATGGAAGTGATCTGCGCTTCGGTGGCGGCTGCGGTGTTGTTGGCACTATCCGATGAAGCTGTCGAGATACTGGCGACTTGCTGTAACGACTGTGCAAGCTCGGCGAGCCGGTGCGCCTGGCTGCGCGACACCTCGGCGGTCGCATTCACCAGCTCGCCCATCAACTGCACGCCCTGATGCAGCTCCTGAAGGGCGCCGTCCGCTTCAGCCGCGACCGCCCCGATGTCGCGCACCTTGGCTTCGCCCGACTGCATCGCGCGCCCCGCAGCCTCGATGCCGGTCCGCAGATCGCTTACCAGCTCGGCGACTTCGCGCGCCGACTTCCCTGCCTCGGCCGCGAGCGTGCGCACCTCGTCTGCCACGACCGCGAAACCTTCTCCATGTTCCTCGGCGCGTGCGGCTTCGATCGCCGCGTTGAGCGCGAGGAGGTGCGTCTGTCGCGCGATGCGCGCGATGGTTTGCGCGAACACGCCGATCCGCTCCGACATCCCCGACAATCCAGCGACCGTGGACGCCGTCGCGCGTACCTCCTCGCCGACGGCGCGGAGCTTTGCACTCGCGCGCGCGACGCGCTCACGCCCCCGCTCCGCCGTGCCGACGAGACGTGATGAATCGACCTGCATCAGCTCGGCACGCACGCGGAGTGACTCAGCCTGGTCGGCCGCCTTGGCGCTTTCGCCGCGCGCGCCGTCGGCCAGGCCCCGCTGATGGCCGAGGTCGCCGGCGAGTCGTTGTGACGTCTGTGTGAGGGACTCTGTGGTCGCATGGAGCTCCTGCGCCGCGGCCGCCAGCTCTTCGGCGAAGGCAGCGACTTCGTCGGCCTCGCGCTGCACCGAGGAGATCGTGGCGCCGATCTCCTCGAGCATGCGGTTGAAGCTCTTTTCCAGGAAGCCGAGTTCGTCGGCCTCGGCGGCGGCGGCACGAACGGCGAGGTAGCCCTGCTCCGCCTCGCCCATCACGCTGCGCGCGTGGCGAATGCGCTGGATGAGTGTCGCGGGAATCCGCTTGAGCGCCATCGCCACGATGATGAAGACGCCCGTCTCGAGGTATGCCACTGTATCGAGACCCGTGTCGTCGGGATACAGACGGCCGTGCGCCCAGCTCGCGAGCAAATAGGCG
>QHTW01000147.1 GCA_003220955.1 Gemmatimonadota bacterium
CGGGGTCGAACCAGATCGACGTACCGGTGAAGCCGGTGTGCCCGAATGCGTTCGGCCCCATTTTCGTTCCCGCGCTCGAGTTCTCGGACGGGGTGTCCCAGCCGAGGGCGCGAGAGGAGCCGGGCGGAATGTTTTGCTTGGTGGTGAAGCGTCGGACGAGGGCAGAGTCCGGCCGGGGCGGGTTCACGCCGAGGCCATGCCCCGGCGTCGGCCGCCCGGCACGCGCAGCAAGCAACCACGCCGCAAAGCGCGCCAAGTCCGGAGCGTTCGAGAACAGCCCCGCATTCCTGCGCTTTCGTCGTGCACTTCACCGATCAGCAGGCGATGCCGGAAGAATGTGTCCACCTCGCTCGGCGCGATCTGGTCGCGCCAGGTCTTCGGCGGTACGAAGCGCGTCGCCGTCATGTCGATGGGCGTGAAGACGTCGTCCGCGAGGAGTCGGTCAAACGGCCGCCCGGTGATCCGCTCGACCACCTGCATCAATACGATCGCGCTCAAGTCGGAATAGACGAATCGTGTCCCGGGCGGTGACAAGAGGGGCGAGGTGTCCACCATCGCGAGCGCCGCGGCCCGCGTCCGCGTCGAGTCCCACAGCGGCAGGTCAGCAGCCAGGCCCGCCGAGTGCGTGAGCAGGTGACGGATCGTCACCTGGTCTTTCATCGGACCGCGGAACTCGGGTAGGTACCGCTGCACCGGCGCGTCGAGGTCGATTTTCCCTTGATCCACGAGCAGAATGCATTCGGTTGTGAGCGCGATGACTTTCGTGAGCGACGCGAGATCGTAGATGGTCTCGGGCGTGACGGGCCGGCGATCACCGGCGGCGTAATGACCGACTGCCGCGAGCAGCACGAGGCTATCCCGGTAGCCCACCGCGACGACGCCTCCGGGAAACGCGCTATCCACCTGCGATCGCAAATAGGCGACAACGGGCTCAAAGCGGCCGTACGACTGCTGCTGCACGGTGATCGGTGGAACCGAGCGCGGATGTCCGCACCCCGCCGTCGCCAGCGCGAGCAACGTCAGAACCTCGGCCGCCCTTCGCCGCCCTTCGCCGCCGTTTGACCTCACGGCATGATGACGTGCGCCGGCGGACGGATGGGCGGCAACGTCGAATCTGCGACGGTGAGCCCGTGGCCAATCGGGTACGCGGGCGGAATCCGGATCGGCAATTTCCCGCGCACGGGAGACCAGCCGAGCAGCGCGCGCGCCGCGGCCCGCTCGGCGGCGCGCACGCCGCTCCAGGCGATGAGATAGGACTTCACCGTCGGTGTTTGATTCAACAGATAGGGGCTGCCAAGCGAGACGAGCACGGTCGGTTTTACCGAGTCCGTCAGCGCGATCAGCCGCGCGAGTGAATCGGGCAGTGCGATGCTTCCTTTAGCTGCGATCGGCCGCACGTTCATCGCGAAGATCACGGTGGGCGACCGACCAATCACGACCCGCGCCGAGTCATAGGAGAACGTCCCCGACATCGGCCAGAGCCGGAAGAAGCCGACCGTGTCGCCGCCGGCGCGCAGCAGCTCGAGCATCCGCTGCCCGACGTAGCTGTTCAGCTCGTCGCCGTACGCGATGACGACCATGCGGCTCCGAGCGCCGCGCAACCGCGCGATCGTGCCGGCGGTGTCGCGGACGAGCGTCAGCGCGCGCTGCGCGATGTCGTCGGCGGCATCCTGGAAGGTCTTCGAGCCGACGATCCGTGCGATGGAATCGAGCGGGACGGTGCGGCGCTCGAAGAGCCCGAGACCGCGCTTGATCTCGAGCACGCGCCGCACGGAGGAGTCCAGTCGCGCGGTTGTCAGGCGTCCCGTCTGCAGCGCGGCGAGCATCGACGCGATGGCCGAGTCGGGGTCGGCGGGCATGAGCAACAGATCCGAGCCCGCCTCGAACGCGCGCACCGCTGCTTCGCCGGCGCCGTACTTCGCCACGATCGCGCCCATCTGCAGCGCGTCGGTCACGACCAGGCCTTTGAACTTGAGCGAGTCGCGCAGCACGCCCGTGAGCATTGCGGCCGGCAGCGTCGCCGGAGCATCTCCGGTGAACGCGGGGAACGCGATATGCGCGCTCATCACGACCTGCGCGCCGGCGTCGATGCCCGCCCGGAACGGCACCAGCTCGACGGAGTCGAGCCGAGCATAGTCGACCCGAATCGTGGGCAGGCCGATGTGCGAGTCCGCGTCGGTGTCGCCGTGACCGGGGAAATGCTTCAGCGTCGCCAGCATGCCGTTGTCCTGCAGGCCGTGCACGTAGGCACGCACGAGACGCGCGACCGCGTGCGGGTCCTCGCCGAACGAGCGGGTATTGATGATCGGATTCAGCGGGTTGTTGTTGACGTCGGCATCCGGCGCGAAGTTCACGTGGATGCCGACCGCACGACCTTCGAGTGCCGCGACGCGCCCGATCGTGTACGCGTCCCGCTCGGTGCCGGTCGCGCCGGCGGCCATGATGTAGGGGAAGGCGGTCGCTCCGACGACCCGCATCGCGGCTCCCCATTCGAGGTCGGCGGACACGAGCAGCGGCAGCTTGGAGCGGCGCTGCAGCGTATTGAGCTTCGCGGCGATGTCGTAGGGAGAGCCGACCGAGATGATGATGCCACCGACCTCCAGGGAATCGACCCACCGCGTCGCGATCTGGAAGGCGGAATCGTCGAGCGCCATGTAGTTTCCGCCGAGCCACGGCACCACGAGCTGCGCGATCTTCTGGCGCGGGGTGAGCCTGGCGAGGACGCCGTCCACGGCGACGGGTTGCGGAGGACGTGGCGCGGTGGTCGACCGTCCGCCACAGGCCGCGACTACCAGCGTAACGATCAGGAGCGTATGATGGCGCATCGTCTCGTTTGGGTTCTGTTGGGGATCGGGTGTTCCGCCGGAACACGCGCTCCGTCACCTGCGGCTGCTCAGGTCCGGCCCGGGATCGAAGTGCTGCTGACCGATTCGGCGCATCTGATCGCCGGGAAGCGGCTCGGATTACTCAGCAATCACACCGGCGTCGATCGCCTGCGCCGCCGCGACGTCGATCTGTTACGCACGACGCACGACGCACGACTCACGGTCTTGTTCAGCCCCGAGCACGGCTTTCTCGGCCGTGAAGATCGCATGGGGCTTCCGGACAGCCGGGATTCGGCGACCGGGCTACCAATCTACAGTCTCTATGGCGGATCGCGTAGCGCGGCGACGTCCGCGCTCGATTCGATCGACGTGCTGCTCGTAGATCTTCAGGACATCGGCGCCCGCTACTACACGTACATCGCGACGACGGTGCAGTTGATGCGCGATGCAACACGCGTGCGGAAGCGCGTCATCGTCCTCGACCGCCCCGATCCCGTGGGCGGCGTGACGGTGCAGGGCAACGTCCGGGCGCGCGTCGTCGATCCGGATTCGGCGTTCTCCGGGTTCATGCCGGTGCCCATGCGCTATGGCATGACGTTGGGCGAGCTCGCGCGGTTGGCCAATGACGTCATGGTCATCGGTGCCGACCTCGTCGTCGTCCCCGCGGCGGGCTGGACCCGTGCCATGCTCTATGACGAGACAGGCCTGCCGTGGGTGAAGCCCTCGCCGAACATGCCGGACCTTGAGAGCGCGCTCCATTATCCCGGGACGTGTCTGTTCGAAGGGACCAACGTGTCGGTTGGTCGCGGAACGCCGCAGGCGTTTCAGGTGATCGGTGCGCCGTGGCTCGATCCTGCGGCCGTCCTAGACCGGCTGCGTGCCGATTCGTTGGTTGGGGTAGACATTACGGCGACGACGTTCACGCCGCTGTCCCCGACTGACGGGAAGTACGCCGGTGTCGCGTTGCACGGCCTGCAATTTCGCGTGCGCGATCGCGCGAGGTACGATCCGACTCGCCTTGCCGTCGCCCTGCTGGTCGCCATGCGCGCCGTGCATCCGGCGCAATTTCAGTTTCGCGCCCGGAGCTTTGATCGCTTGGCGGCGGGGCCGGAGCTGCGCACCGCGATCGAGGCGGGGCGGCCGGCCACAGACATCTGGAGGGCGTGGGAGCCGGACCTTGCGCGCTTTCTGGAACTCCGGCGTAAGTTCTTGATCTATTAAAGTACAACCATGCGCACCGCCTTCATTGGCCTTTGCCTCATCTTTCTCGTCAGCTGCCTGAACGACGTCGGTCCGGCCGACGACGTCAGTGGTGTGTGGCAAGCCTCCGCTCAGCCCTTTGGCGTCACGCTCAACCTCGCCCAGCGCGGTGATTCGGTAACGGGGACAGGATCCTCCTGGGCGTTCGCCTCCCCGTCATCACCAACATTCTCGATCGCCGGACGGTATTCCCGTCCACACCTGGGGTTGACGTTCAGCCGCGATACGACGGTTCTAGCGCAGCTCGCCGGCACGGTCATATCCCCCGACCGACTGGTCGCCGTACAAGCCTTTGTCAACGGTGCAGACACGTTGACGTTTGTGCGACAGCACTGAGATGGATGAGCGCTGGAGCCTTGCTCCGTACTTCATCGTCGACGACGTCGTGAAAACCGCGAACTACTATCGCGACCAGCTTGGATTCCGCTACGAGCGCTTGTGGAACGACCCGCCGTCTTTCTGTATGGTCAAGCGTGCCGGCATCATCATCATGCTGGCACAGCTCGAAGCGTCGGGAAAGATGCGCCCCAATCACGTCGTCGATCCCGAAGGCGGGGCGTGGGACACGTACGTCTGGATCGATGATGCCGATGCGCTGCATGCCGAGTTCAAGTCGAAAGGCGTAAAGGTCGTGCGGGATGTCTGTGATCAGCCGTACGGGTGCCGGGACTTTGACGTCGAAGACTGCAATGGATACCGCCTCTGTTTCGGGCATACGCTCTGAAACCTCATAGCACTCTCGAAAAGGTCCTCGTGGACGGCAAGTTCTACTCCGTCCGCATTCGTCGTGGAGTTCCTCGCCTTTGCTCGGAGTAAGCATGGTCCTCGGCCTGCGCACTGTCATCTATAAGGTTGCCGATCTGCAGCGCGCCAAAGGCTGGTATCGCGCGGCATTCGGTGTGGCCCCGTACTTCGATGAGCCCTTTTACGTGGGCTTCAACATCGGAGGCTTCGAGCTCGGCTTGGATCCCGACACCAAGGGCACAAAACCTGGCGCGGGCGGCGTCGTCGCCTATTGGGGCGTGCCCAAACTGGACGACGCCGTGGAACAGTTTGTACGCGCCGGCGCGACGCTCAAGTCGCCAGCGCAAGACGTCGGAGAGGGCATTCGCGTTGCGACCGTGGCCGATCCATTCGGGAATCTCATCGGCCTCATCGAGAACCCGCATTTTGGCGCGGCGCGTGACTAAGGTCGTCGTCCGCAACTTCTCGGTTTTGCGCAAGCGCACCTGACAGAGCTCGTGGCAACGCAAGCCGACGTCCGCCGCATCGCGCTGTCGCTCCCGGGTACAGTGGAGGCGAGCGATCGCTTCGCTTTCTCGGTGGCCAACAAGGGCAAGCTGAA
>QHTW01000318.1:0-423 GCA_003220955.1 Gemmatimonadota bacterium
GCCTTCTCGATTTCGCCCAGTGCCCAGGCAGCCTGCTGGCGAACGCGCGGATCACGGTCTTTGGTCGCGGTGCTCAAGAGCGGTACGGCGGAAGCGTCTTGGATCTCTCCCAGCGCCCACACCGCGACGAGCCGGACCTCCACCACCGGATCGCTGAGTGCGACGCTGAGCGGGCGCACGGCCCGCGCGTCTTCGATTTCGCCCAGAGCCCACGCCGCGGTGCGACGCACGTCGGGGGCGCGATCACCCAGCGCTCGGGTCAGCGGATCGATGGCGACCTTGTCTTCGATTTCACCGAGCGCCCAGGCAGCCGTCATACGCACGGCAGGACTCTCGTCGCGGCCCAGCGCATCGCTGAGCGGGCCGATGGCGCGCGAATCCTCGACCTCGCCCAGGCCGAGTGCCCCGCTCTCACGCAGATCC
>QHTW01000318.1:611-1988 GCA_003220955.1 Gemmatimonadota bacterium
CCACCGGGCATCGGCATGGGTGTCGGCATCGGCTGCGGCATCGCCATGCCCGGATCGGCAAAGGCGTGTCCCCAGAATCCCCCGTAGTTGGTCAGCGCTTCACCGGCGAGTGCACAGACGGTCGAGTCGCTGGTGCGCAGCTGGTTCAGCACGCGGGTCACGGTAGCGGAATCGAGGACGGGGCGGTTTTGGACAACGAGCAACAGGGAAACAAGGAGCGGCGCAATCATAGCAATCCTGGGTGGAGGATACGCCCGTTTGGATATGCTCACCGCCCGAAAGGTTGCCGCCTTGGGAAATGCCGGTATTATCTCGCCCAGTGCGCCCCCGTACGTGCGTTCTCATCTGGATCATCTGCACGACCGGATGTCGTCGAACGGACTCCTCGCGTCCCGCGCAAGCAAGCGGCTCGACGGGAGCCGCCGACTCGGTCATTCCGTCAGGTCCCTACGGCGACGCGGTGCGGCGCGGTCGCGCGCTGCTCACCGCGACACGTGACAGCTTGCCGAGCCACGTGGGCAACAAGATGCGGTGCACGACCTGTCACCTCGACGAAGGGCGCCGCGAGACCGGCACGTGGGTCGGGGTGTTCGCGCGGTATCCGCAGTATCGGCCCCGCAGTGGCGTGGTCGAGACGCTCGAGTACCGCGTCAATGATTGCTTCCGCCGCAGCATGAATGGGACGGCGCTCGATCCGGCCGGACCGGACATGCGGGATATCGTCGCCTATTTCGCGTTTCTCTCGCGCGGTGTGACGGTATCGCCGCCGGCCGGTGCAAGCGCCCGGCTCCAGAAGTGGGCGACCTTCACCGCCGACACCGCGGCCGGCGCGCGCGTATTCGCGGTGTCGTGCGCCAAATGTCATGGCGCCCTGGGCGAGGGAACGGCAGGCGCGGCGCCGTTGTGGGGGCCCGAATCCTACAACGTCGGAGCCGGTATGACGCGCGTTCGTACCGCCGCCGAGTTCATCAGTCGCAACATGCCGTTCGACGCGCCCGGCACGCTCACGGACAGCCAGGCGTTTCACGTCGCGGCCTACGTGAACGCGCACCCCCGGCCGGACTACCGGGGCAAGGAAAACGATTGGCCCAACGGCGATCCACCACCCGATGTCGCATATCCCACACGGTCACATCACTGAGGAGGCTTCGCATGTACAGACGTGGATTTCTTGGTCGTCTCGCCGCCACGGCGGCCGCTGGAGTCGCAGGGCTGACCCCGCTTCGCCTCGAGGCGCAGCCGACGCGCCACGAGCCGATCGTGGGAGGCGCAGATCCGTCGTTCGAGACTTGGCTCAATCGCATCACCGGGAAGCACAAGATGATTTTCGACGCACCTGAGCCGAACAGCGGGATGCCGGTGGTCTGGCCGCGCGTC
>QHTW01000318.1:2039-2846 GCA_003220955.1 Gemmatimonadota bacterium
TCGGCGATTCCGATCGCGATGCAGGATGCGCTGTGGGCGAAGTACAAACTGGGTGAGGTGTTCAGTATCAAGGACGGTGAAACGCCAGCGGTGCGGAATGTCTTCGCGAAGGTGCTGCCGCTGCCGCTGCCGGGCACGGGCCTCGAGGCATTGCTCGCGAGCGGCGCCCAGGTCGGATGCTGCAACGTCGCACTCACGCTGTACAGCGGCATGGTCGCGCAGAAGATGGGGATGGATGCGGCTGCGGTGAAGGCTGAGTGGGTCGCGGGACTACTTCCCGGCGTGCAAGTGGTGCCGTCGGGAGTCCTCGCCGTGGCACGGTCGCAAGAGAAAGGTTGCGCCTACTGCTTCGCCGGCTGACGCAGCACGCAGAGTGACACGGCTCACCGGTACACGGGGCGCGGGGCCGGAACCCGCGAACCCGTGTCCGGTCCCCGGTCTGAACGTGACGCTGTACTGAAGCAGATTTATTTCCAGCCTCGCAAGCTTCTCACAAAGTCGTGTAACACGAGAAACTTCTCGTAGACGCGAACGCCTTTGCGCTTCCGGCCGAACTCGCTGAACAATTCTCGAAGCCGGCCGCGGCGCGCGACGTAAAAACGAAACGTCTCGGCGAAGTCCTCCTGTGGATGCGTGGCCGCATACGCGCTCACGTAATCGGTCAGCGTCGTCGCAATCCGGCGCCGCTCGAAATCCACCCAGTGCTCGTCCGCGACGCGGTAGGCTTTGCGCACTTCGCCGAAGGCGCGGCGGAACCGGCCGCTCCGCGTCCAGGACCAGTGGTGATAGAGAAACGAATGCCCCAGC
>QHTW01000148.1 GCA_003220955.1 Gemmatimonadota bacterium
CTACGCGCGGGCTCGCGTGCATGACTTCCTCGAACAGCACGCTGATGACCCCGCAGTCCGCGCCGACATCGCGCTGCTGCGTGCCGAGTACACCGCCGAGTCCGCGCAGTCCCGCGACATTCCCTCGTGGAATCCCGAAGCCTACGTCTATTGGCTGATGGATCGAGACAGCAAATCGACAGGGCTCAAATCACTCCAGGGGCGCATCTGGGAAGGCGGGTACCGCTCGGGCGAGCTGAAGGGCAAAGGTGAGGTCTATCCGGACGTCCGACCGGCGTTCGAGCGTTGGCGCAAAGGCGGCAAAGAGATCGCCATCTTCTCGTCCGGAAGCGTCCAGGCGCAGCGCAATCTCTTCGCCAACACAACCGCCGGTGACCTGTCGTCGTTCTTGACCGGTTACTTCGACACAACGACTGGACCAAAGCGGGACGCCGGCAGTTATCGGAAGATCGCCGCGACACTCCATCACTCGCCGAACGAGATCCTCTTTGTCTCTGACGTCGCCGCAGAGCTCGATGCCGCCCGCGCGGCCGCCATGTGGACCGCGCTGTGCGTGCGTGGCCCCACCGCGCCGGACGATTCTCTCACAGCGCATCCTCGCATTCGCTCCTTTGTCGAGCTAGCGTAGGGACCCATGACTCTCACCGCGATCATCGGCATCCTCGTGGTCGGCTGGGCGGTCTTCACCTTCAACCGCCTGATTCGTCTGCGCCAGCTGGGCGACAACGCCTGGTCCGATATCGACGTGCAGCTCAAGCGCCGGCATGATCTCATTCCCAACGTAGTCGCCGTCGTACAGGGTCACGCGGGCTACGAGCGGGGGACGCTCGAAGCGCTCGTCGCGGCGCGCGGCCGAGCGGTGCAAGCCGCCGACCAGGGACCCGCGAACCGGGCCCGGGAAGAGGATCCCTTGGGCAGCGCCCTCGGCCGCGTGGTCGCGGTCGCCGAAGCGTACCCCGAGCTCCGCGCGGCCGCGAGCTTCGCCGCGCTGCAAAGCACGCTCACCGACGTCGAGGACCATCTCCAAAACGCGCGGCGCTACTACAATGCCGTCGTCCGCGATTTCAATACCGCCATCGCGCAATTCCCGGCCGGCATCGTCGCCGGCATGATGCGCCTGCACCCACGCGAGTTCTTCGGGCTGGATGACCCGTCGGAGCGAGCGGTGCCGCAGGTGCCTTTGGCGCTGCTGCTGTTGGCCATCGCGGTGACGGCGCTCGATGCGCAGCGCTCCTACTCGATCGAGCGATTCGACGCCCGGATCCTTGTCAACAAGGATGCGAGCATCGACGTGACCGAATCCATCACCGCGAGATTCGTCGGCTCGTGGAACGGACTGTTTCGCACGATCCCCGTCACGTATCACACGCCACAGGGGCTGAACTGGACGCTCGGCATCTCCTTGCAGAGCGCGCGGGACGAGGCGGACCACAATCTCCGCACCGAGACAAGCCGCCACGGCGCCTACATCAAGTACAAGGTCTGGATTCCGGGTGCGGCCGACGCCGACCGCACGGTCGTGCTCCGCTACCACGCCACCAATGGCCTCCGGTTTTTCGACGAGCACGACGAGCTCTACTGGAACGTCACGGGCGACGAATGGGAGGTTCCGGTTCGTGCCGCGTCCGCGGAAGTCGACCTCCCGCCCGGCACGCCGGGGATTCGGGCGATCGCGTTCAACGGCATGTACGGCTCGACCGCGCGCGACGCGCGCGTGACGGTCGACGGCGATATGGTGCGGATCGTCATGCCGCATTCGCTCGAGTATCACGAAGGATTGACGGCCGTGGTCGGGTGGAACAAAGGGGTCGTCACACCGCCCGGCCTGCTGGTGCGCACGCTCGGAACGATGCGCAGCAACTGGCCGCTGCTGATCCCGCTCCCGGTCCTGCTGTTCGCGTTCGCACAGTGGCGGCGTTCGGGTGTCGATCCTAAACAGCGCCCGATCACCGTACAGTACGACCCACCGCGCGGCATGACGCCCGCCGAAGCCGGCACGTTGATCGACGAGAGCGCCGCCATGCGGGATATCACCGCGACGCTCGTCGACCTGGCGGTCCGCGGATACCTACGCATCGAAGAGCAGCAAAACCCGAAGCTCTTTGGGCTGTTCGGCGGCGGCACGACATACCTGCTCCATCGCCTCAAGACCAGCGATGGCCTCGCCGCGCACGAGTTGGTGGTGTTCAACGGCATCTTCATGGAGCACGGCGATCACGTGTCGCTGGATGAGCTGAAGGACGATTTCTACACCAAGCTCGATCATGTTCGTGACGCCATCTTCGATCAACTCACCGGAAACGGGTTCTTCAAGAACCGGCCGGACAAAGTCAAACTGCGCTGGATGGGAGGGGCCTATGTGTTCGGCATCCTCATCGGCGTGGGTGGCAGCTTTCTGGCCAAGGCATTCCTGTTGACGCCGCTGCCGTTCGTCATCGCCGCCGTGATCACGTTCATCATCATCGCGCTCTTCGCCCAGATCATGCCCGCGCGCACGGAAACGGGCACGCGCGCGCTCGAGAACGTGCTGGGATTCGAAGAATTTCTTCGTCGTGTGGAGGGCGATACCCTGAAGCGCGTCATCATCGGCCATCCGGAGCTCTTCGACAAGTATCTCCCATACGCGATGGCCTTCGGCGTCGAGAAGCAATTCGCTCGCGCGTTCGAAGGGATCTACACGCAGCCGCCACAATGGTACGTCGGTCCCAGCGTGATGAATTTCAACGTCAGCCATTTCTCGACGAGCATGACGAATCTGTCGACCGTCGCGGCCACGACGATGGCGTCCTCGCCGCGCAGCTCGGGAGGATCGGGATTTGGCGGCGGGGGAAGTTCTGGCGGCGGTGGCGGTGGAGGAGGCGGGGGCGCGTTCTAACCTGAGGAGATACTGATGAAGCGATTGCTGCTCACTCTGATCGCCGTCATGCCGGTCAACGCCGTATGTCAGGCTCCCGGGTCTCGGCCCCCCCGCACGGCCCCGCCGAAAGCGCCGGGGTGGGTCAGCGAGCCCGCGATCACGGCCGCCGATCTGCGCCAGCGTCTGTTCCTCATTGCGGACGATTCGATGATGGGCCGCGAAACCGGGAGCCTGGGCGCCTTCAAGGCATCGGCATACGTGGCAGCCGAGTTTCGGCGGCTGGGGCTCGAGCCGGCGGGCGACAGCGGCACGTATTTCCAGAAGGTCCCCTTCTGGGATGTGAAAGTGGATCCCTCATCGCGCCTCGTGACAAGCAGCGGCACGTCGCTCCGGCTCGGCACCGACTTCCTGCCCGTCAGCTTCGCCGTACCACCGAGGGTGCTCACGCAGGCGCCGGTCGTATACGCCGGATCAGTCGCAGACACCACGAACCTCATGGCGCCAACCGGCGTCGCGGAGAAGTTCGTGGTGCTCGATGTCCCGCAAGGGTTCGATCGCCGCGCCATTGGACCGCTGCTCGGCCGCTATCGCGACGCGCTCACGATCGGTATCGTCGCGCTCGATCAGCTCGGCAGCGAACAGATCGCGCGCATTCGCGAAGGCCGCCCCGTTGCCGATACGTCGCGTAACCCTCGGGCGCTGGCGCTGGTTTGGCTCAGCCGGCAAGCGGCTGCGGCGGTCCTTGGCAAGGAACCCGCCGCGATCGCGCCGGGGACCGCAACCGGGACGACCGTCAGCGGCCAGTACGATTTCACGCGCGCCGCCGTCGCCTGGCCGGCGCGCAATGTGGTTGGCGTGCTGCGCGGCAGCGACCCGGCGCTGCGCACGGAATACGTCTCGCTCTCGGCGCATCACGACCACGTCGGCTTCGATCACCATCCCGTGGACCACGACTCGCTGCGCGCGTTCAACCGGATCGTCCGGCCGATCGGCGCCGATTCCCCGAATCGGCCGGCGACCGACGAGGAAAACGCCAAGATTCGCGCGATCCTCGACAGCCTCCGCGCCATCCGGCCTCCTCGGCCCGATTCGATCCGCAATGGCGCCGATGACGACGGCTCCGGGACGGTCGCGATCATCGAAATCGCCGAAGCGTTCGCCCGCGCGCAGGGAGCTGATCGGCCACGCCGCTCGATCCTGTTCGTCAGCCACACCGGCGAAGAAGCGGGACTCCTCGGCTCGCGGTGGTACTCCGATCACCCCACGGTGCCGATCGACTCGATCGTGGGTGAGATCGATCAGGACATGATCGGGCGCGGGACCGCGTCCGATTTCCCGCGCGGGGGCACGGGCGCCGGCAGCCCGACGTACCTCGAGGTCATCGGGGCGAAGCGGATTTCGCGCGAATTCGGCGAGATGCTGGAAGCGGCCAACGCCAAGCAGCCGGTGCCGTTCGTCTTCGACTACACCTACGATGCTGCGGGCCATCCCCTGCAGTACTACTGTCGCGCCGATCACTACAGCTACGCGCGCTACGGCATTCCGTCAGTGGCCTTCTCGCGCGGCGAACACCTCGATTACCACCAGGTCACGGACGAAGCCCAGTACATCAGCTACCAGGACCTCGCCCGCGTCACTCAGATGGTGCACGATGGCGCGCTCGCCGTCGCGAATGCGCCGCGCCCTGCCGGCAGTGAGACGACCTAGATGTACTTGAGCCACGGCCAGTCGGTGCGCCGAGCTTTGAGACTGGCGAACCAACGGCAGGGGAAATACAGCAGCACGATGGCGACGGCCCAGACGAGATACAGGAGCCCGAGACTCCAGGTATAGCCTTCGGGCGCGGGCGGGTTGGCCATCGGATGATTCGTGAACAGCCACGGGCTCACGGTGCCGAGGCGAATGAGGGACACCACGAGCGCGACCGCGTGGATGAGTGGGATGTGAAGGACATAATAGAAGAAGGGCACGCGGCCGAAGACGGTGAGCCACTGGGCGACGCGGCCGCGCGCGCGATCGAGCAACGGGATGATGGCGATCGTCGGCCCGAGCGTCATGAAGAGGAAGAGCAAGGACGCCGGATACTTTGTCGTATTGAGGAACGACAGCAGTGCTGGCATCGGTGGCGTCGCGCTCCACGGCCGCGGGTCGCCGTAGATGTTGAACCCGCGCAGCACGAGGAACAGCGCCGTCGCGCCGAGACCGAGGCGCAGGCAAATCCGGTTGCGGCGCGCCGGCTCCAGCGAGAGCACCGTGGCGAACCAGTACCCCGTCGCCATCACTCCAATCCACGGAATGATCGAGGAGAGCACGATCAACGGCGTTCCGGCCACCGGCCCATTGAAGAAACCGACGTACAGAATCTTCCACAGCTCCGTCAAGCCTTGCGTGCGCGTGATGAGCGGCATCATCACGGCATTATGGAGCGCGATGATCGCGGCACCGATGATGCCAACGGTACGCGGCCGCAGCCGCACCAGCGTAGACATCAGGATCATGCACCAGCCGATGACCCAGATGACGCCCGCCAGCAAGTAGTTCGCGAACTCGAAGTTGAACGTCCACGCCACGCGAATCACCGTCAGCTCCAGCAGCACCAGCCAAACGCCGCGGACGAACAGGAATCGCGGCAGATCGTTGTGCTTGCGGCCGTAGAAGAACGCGCTGGTCCCAGCAAGGAAGATGAACGCCGGCGCTACGAAGTGTGTGATCCAGCGGGTGAAGAAGATGCCCGCCGTCGGACCACCGGCCGGGAGCCCGGAGTACACGCGGACGTGATCGATCGCCATCAAGACCATCACCGCGCCGCGAATCAGATCGATGGAAGCGACGCGGGCGGTAGGCGCCACCGAGGCGGCGGCCGTCCAGGCGAGCGGCGCGCTCACGACGCGAACATGGCGCGCCCGCCCACGGCCGGTCAAGTCAGGACCCGGTCAAGTCAGACCGCTTAGTTCCGCTTAATGTTCACTTCGTCCAACGCCGCCCGGAGGCCACGTGCGAGTCTGAGCGCGTCGCCCTCGCCCCAGAAATGCATGAACAACAGGCGCGGCGACTCGTTCAGCATGTGGCTATGCAATGCGGTGACCTGGATGCCGTTGGCACGCAGCGCGCGCAGGACGGGGTTCACTTCGCTGGCGATCAAGACGAAGTCACCGGTCGTCGCGGCGCTGGTCGTCCCGGTCGGTTGGATATTGATGGCGGTGGCCACGCCCATCGCGGGCGGAATTTCCATGCTGTCGACAGTCACGGGCGCCCCGCGCGGGACGCCGATCTGGTACACGCCACCGTTGACACGCCCGTGCGCCCCAACGATCTGCGCGACCTGGGCCGTGTCCAGACCGAAGGCAGGTGGGGAGGCCGGGGCCGGCGCCGCGGGAGGGGTCCCGGTGCGCGCGAGCGCGTCCCGCACCGTCGTCGCCAGGGCAACCGCCCGTCCGCGGCCGGAGATGTGGACGTACATGACGTGCGGCGTCTCTCCGACCAGGTGATTGTGCAGCGCCGTCTGGTCGATCCCGCCGCGTTGGAGTGCGTCCACGACCGGTCCCACTTCGGACTCCAACAGGACCAAGTCGCCCATTAACATCGCCAGGCTGTCCTTCGTCTGTTTGAACGCCACCCACGATCCCAACGCAAGGGCCGGTCGTACCGCGACCGCGCCAACTGTGACGTGAAGATCATTGCGCGGAAAGCCGACGCGGTATGTTTCCCCTTGCAGAGTCCCTGACCGGCCCAGGGCGCTGTCAACCCCTTTCCAAGCCGCCGGCGTCTGAGCGGAGGCCTGCTGCAAAGCGAGCGCGAGTGCGAAGAGCGTTGCGACGGTCATGGAGTGTCCTTGCCAAGATTTGTGAAGTCTGAACAAACGTGGGAAGTTGTACGTTCAGGTACCAGTTGAGGTCAGACGTGTGGCCGAACCCGGTGTACGGGGGTAATCCTAGGACATGAACACCATTGCTCGCGTCACGCTCCTGCTCGGAGCGCTGAGTTTCGCCGCGTCCCGAGCCCAGGCACAATACTTCGGCCGCAACGCTGTCCAGTATGAAAGCTTCCACTTCAAAATCCTAAAGACCCAACACTTCGACATCTACTTCTACGATCGCGAAGCGGCGGCAGCGGCCCAGGCCGGTCGGATGGCGGAGCGCTGGTACACGCGCATCTCCCAGGTCCTCCGGCATCAGCTCAGCGGCCGCCAGCCGCTGATCTTGTACTCCGACGCGCCGGACTTCCAGCAAACCAATGTACTGGGAGAGCAGCCGGGTGAGGGCACGGGCGGTGTCACCGAAAGCTTGAAACGGCGCATCATCCTCCCGATGGGCGCGTCGCTGTATGAAACCGACCACGTGATCGGGCACGAGCTCACGCACGCGTTCCAGTACGATATCACCGGCGTCGGCCGCGGGAATATGGCCACGGGCCTGAACCGTGTGCCGCTGTGGTTCATCGAAGGGATGGCCGAGTACGTCTCGCTCGGCAACGTGGACCCCAACACGACGATGTGGATGCGCGACGCGGTGCGCCGCGGCGAGCTGCCGAAGTTCCGAGACCTCGAGAACCCAAGATACTTCCCGTACCGCTGGGGTCAGTCCTTCTGGTCCTACCTGGGTGGGACGTACGGCGACGACATCGTTGGCGCACTGCTGCGGTCGGCCGGCCGGACCGGGAACGTGCAGTTCGCGTTGGAACAGATGACGCACCGGCCCGCGGACAGTCTCATCGCGGACTGGCATCGCGCGCTCATCGATGCAGCGAAGCCGGTCGCCGTCGCGACAGGCGTCACGCTGCCGGCCGACCGCGCGCAAAGCATTGCGGCGCGTCTCTTGCCGGTCTCGACATCCGGCGCGCGGCTGTTGGTCAGCCCCGGGAAGGAACAGCACTACAACCTCGCACCGTCGTTGAGCCCGGACGGCCGTCACCTCGTGTACCTGTCGGACGCCGGGCTGTTCTCCATCGACATGTACCTCGCTGATGCCGACAACGGGCGCACGATCCGGAAGCTCGTCTCGGCCACGCGCGACCCGCACCTCGAGAGCATGCAATTCATCAATTCGGCGGGCGCGTGGGATGCCGACGGCAGCCGGTTCGTGTTCGGTGCGGTCGTGACGGGGCGCCCGGCGCTGCGGATCGTGAACGGCGAGAACGGCGATTTGATCAAGGAGATCAAATTCCCGTCCCTGGGCGAGATCTTCAATCCGACGTGGTCACCCGACGGAAAAATGATCGCCTTCAGCGCACAAGTCGGAGGGGTTACCGATCTCTTTACGTACGATCTCGCGAGTGGCGAGCTGCAGCGCTTGACCGATGATCCCTACGCCGACCTCGAGCCGGCATGGTCGCCGGACGGCTCACTGATCGCGTTCGTGACCGATCGCTTCACGACGTCGCTGGACGAGTTGTCCTACGGGGACTATCAGCTGGCCGTGATGGCACCGCACCCCGGTGCCCCGATTCGCCGGCTCGCACACCTGGAGCACGCGAAGCACATCAACCCGCAGTGGAGTCCCGACGGTACGAGCCTGTACTTCGTGGGCGATCCGGGCGGCATCAGCAACGTCTTCCGGCTCTCGCTGGCCGACGGCACGCTCACGCAGGTGACGAATGTCTTCAGCGGCGTCAGCGGCATCACCTCCCTGAGCCCCGCGCTCAGCGTAGCGCAAAAGACACGGCGCGCCGTGTTCAGCGTGTATTCGGGCGGCGGCTACGCGATTCAGGCGATCGATGACGCGCACGCGCTCGAAGGGGGACCGGTCATCGATCTGCCAAAAACGGCCGCCGCGCTTCCCCCCCTTGATCGCGCACAGATCGGCACCGGCATCGCGGAGCTGATCAAGGATCCCGCTCCCGGTCTGCCGCCGCGGAATGCCGTCGCCGTCAACGACGCGGTCAAAGCCTATCACGCCAAGTTGTCGCTCGATTTTATCGCCCAACCGAGCCTCGCGATCGCCGCTGATCGGTTCGGGACGTACGTGGGTGGCGGCATCACGTTGTACTGGAGCGACATGCTCGGGGACCACAATCTGGTGACGATGGCGCAGGTGAACGGGCGCGTCTCCGACTTCGCGGCGCTGCTCGCGTACGGGAATCGGAAATCGCGGTTGAACTGGAGTGTGGGCGCGCAGCAGATCCCGTACATCACGGGCGGCTTTGCCGCGTACCAGGATCCCAACACCGGCGTCTTTGTCGAGGAGATCGAGCGTTTCAAGCAGACCAACCGCGAGCTGAGCGGGATCGTGTCGTATCCGTTCAACCGGTCGCGGCGCCTCGAGCTCTCCGCGGGACTGCAGCAGATCACGTTCGATCACGAGCTGCAGAAGCACGGGTTCAACCTCGACGGCTCGGTCGCGTTCGATTCGACTATCAACTTTCCCGTCCCCGGGGCGTTGACGCTGGAGGCGACGAGCGCCGCCCTGGTGCACGACAACTCGTTCTATGGGGCGACCAGCCCGATCCTCGGCTCACGCTGGCGAATCGAAGCAGACCCGACCTTCGGCACGCTGCGATTCGTCACGGCGTTGGCGGACTACCGCAAATACGTGATGCCCGCGCGGCCATTTACGATCGCGGCCCGCGTGCTGCACGTCGGCCGCTGCGGCCGCATCGCGGAGGACAACCGCATGTACCCGCTCTTCATCGGGTACTCGAGTGTGGTGCGC
>QHTW01000149.1:0-610 GCA_003220955.1 Gemmatimonadota bacterium
CATCATCTGACGCGCCGTCAGCTTCGTGCGCTTCTCGTCCTTGGCGAAATCGAATTGGCCGAGCGGCATCCCTTCCTGGCCGACGTGACAGAACTGGCACCGCACGCCCAGGCCACCGGCAAAGTTTCGCATGATGCCGACGACCTGCATGACGGGCGTGCTTTTTGGAATGACTTTGACGTTGATGAGTGAGTCGGGGGGAAAGTGGCCGGGGGCCTGACCAAGAAGGGCGGCAGGGGCGGCAAGGACGGCAAGGGCGAATATGACAGGGCGTAGGTTCATGGCTTCACAAATACGCCACAATCCCACGCGCCGCTACATGAGCCCTGGCAATTCCAACGAATTCCTGACGAGCGGCTACATCCCCTTGCTCTTGAGCCACGACAGCGATGCGTTCGCAACTTCCTTCCAACCGCTGTCCACCGTGAGCGAGTGCCCCCGATCCGGGAACACCTTGTAATCCGTCACGCTCGGCGCCTTGCGGTACAGCTTGTAGGTGGCACGCGATACCACCTCCGGCACGGTGTGGTCCTTGCCGCCGCCCGTGATCAGCAGCGGGCCACGCGTCGCCTTCGTGTTCACCTTCGCCGGCGAAGGTGAACACGAAGGC
>QHTW01000149.1:703-6047 GCA_003220955.1 Gemmatimonadota bacterium
GCGAGACCGCCTTCGTGTAGTTGAACGGATTCCCCAGCACCGGGAACGCGCTCTTGAGCTGGGCCAGCGGGAGCGGCAGCACGCCGCGGATCTGCGCGGGGTCGAGCGCGACCGCGGCCGACGCGAGCCCCATCCCCAGCAGCTTCTGCGCGACGAGACCGCCGAACGAGTGCCCGATGACGATGGGCTTCGTGGGAAGTTTGCGGATGATCGCGGCGTAATGCTCGACGACGTCGTCGATGCCCACGTTGGCCAGGCGCTCCGGATGTGCGTTGGATTCGGCGACCGTCGCCGGCTCACCCGGCCACCGGGGGGCGGTGGCGTCGTAGCCCGCGGCGCGGAACAGCTCGACCCAGGGCTTCCAGGAATCGGCATGGAGCCACAGGCCATGGATGAAGACTACGGGGGTGCGGGCGGCGGGCACAACAGGCATGGACGTTCCTCGAGAGTGTTGTCCGCTCAACGATGGGGCCTGACAGGGGGTTCCGCGAGGCTCGGCCTCATTGACTATTGGTTGATCTATGTGCTGTACAGTTCGTCAGGAGTTTGATCGGTCTTGTTGTTTTTGGACAGGCTAAAGCCTGTGCTCGGCTAACACTGTCCTGAAGGACAGTCCAGAATGTCAGCCCATCAGCTGTTCATTCATCTCGCGTGGACGACGCTTGATCGGAAGCCGATGATCGATGCAGCGACCAGATCGTTCCTCGAGGAATTCTTCAAGAAGACCGCATCGCGGCAGGATGTCGAGATAGTCGAGTTGGCGCTGCTCAAAACGCACGTGCATATGCTCATTCGTACGCCATCACGTATCGATTTGCCTCGATTAGTGCAATTCTTCAAGGGAGGCAGCAGCTTCGCAGCAAGTCGCCTATCGGAGAACGTGTTGGGCTTGCGATGGGCGCCCGAATATTCATCGACGAGCGTCGGACCGCGACAGGTGGAAACAGTAAGGAATTATCTACGGGACCAACCGAATCATCATCCCGACGAAGCCATCTAACGTAACGCTGTCCTTTAGGACAGTGTCTGCCGAGCACACCCTTTAGGGTGTGAAAAAAAACAAAACGAAGGGCTCGCTCTTCCTTGTGGGACGACTTCGAGTGTGACGCTTTGAAATCAGTTTTCAATCCATCTCATGCCCTGCCGCATGATGGGCGGTCCGCTGAAACGCCAGAAACTCGTGAATCGCCGCCACCGCGACCGGGTCGTTGCTCCTGATGCGCACTTCCCCTCCCCGCGACCGATCGACGGGCTCGTAGCTGATCGCAGCGCGCCGCGCGCGCATCACCGCCGTGCCGGGCACGGTCTGCGCGTGCACCGCGAACGGCTTGGTGAAGTCGCCGGCGCGGAACGCGGCCGCGATGTCGTGCATGTGCGCGCGAATCGTCGCGATCGCCGCCGTGTCGGACGCATCGTCGCGATCCAGGATCACGCGGCCGCCGTCGGGCAGATCCTCGAAGACGTGCGCGGACGTGTACTGATCGACGCCCATGACGTGCGCGCCGCGCGACTGCGTCGCCGCGAACTCCGAGTCCGATCGCTTGCAGCCTACGATTCCGAGCGCGGCGACGAGACCGATGATTCCGACCGATAGCCGAGTCTGATCCATACCACACACAGGGACGCGTTGAGGGCGAGGCCGAGCGCCGGTCGCACAAAGGCGAGCGCGGTCGCGAGGATGTACACCGACACACCTATGTAATAGGTGCGCCGCACGTTGGCGACCGTTGCGGCGTTCGCGTCGGCGCGCAGCAGGTCGCCCCGCACAATCGTCGCAAACAGCAGGTTCCAGACGAGCGCGTTCGCGACGAACGACCCGCAGTAGAACGCGACCGCCGCTTTCGCATCGGGCGTCGCGAGATTGGCAGCCAACACCGCCGTCGGGAACGGGATGAAGGTCACCGTGAGCAGCAGGAAGCCGTTGGCGAAGAGAAACGGATAATTCACGCGCCGCACCATGCGCAGCAGCTCGTGGTGATTCACCCACATAATCAGGATGACCACGAAGCTCATCAGGAACGCGATGTAGGAGGGCCACAGGGCGAGGAGCCCGGCCCACAGGCCGCCGTCCCCGTGCGGCACCCGGATCTCGAGAATCAGGAGCGTAATCGCGATCGCGAAGACGCCGTCGCTGAACGCCTCGACCCGGCCGGGACTCTCAGTCATACTCACAAAGATGCTTTTGACGAGTAGATTATCGCCATGCGTCGCACAGGTCGTGCTCTCCCATTCGCGCTGATCGCCGGCGGGCTGGCCGCGTGCGGCAGCAGCTCCACCGGCGTCCCCGCCGGGTTCGAGTGTTTGGGCCAGGCGCTCCCCACGACCGCGCCCGCCGTGGTCAATGTGACCGGGATGGTAACCGCCAATGTGCTGTCACCGGCTCCGGTACCTCATGCGTTCGTGTATGGATTCCGCACCGGGGACACGACACACCTGGCAGGCGATACGACGAATACTCCCGGCCAGTACAGCCTCGCGATCTCGACGGGTGGGACGCCGGTGAACGGCTACCTCGCGGTCTCGGACAGCGGGCACCACATCGACACGTACGCCTATCCTGCCGTTGCTCTTGCCGCCGACGTGACCGAGAACGTCCTCATGGTCTCGAGCTCGGAATTCTCATTCCTCGCGGCGGCGGCCGGTATCACCCCCGTCGCGGGCGACGGATTCATCGGCGTCGTCGTGAGGAATTGCCAGGGCACGACCATCGCGGGCGCGATGGTGACGAGCATGCCGGCTGGTACGGTCCGCTACAACGCGGGCGGCGGGCCGAGCTCCTCGGCGACTGCCACGGCGGCGGACGGCGTCGCCTATATCGCGAACGTCGCGCCGGGCAACGTGACGGTTCAGGCGACGGCGAGTGGGCAAACGCTCAGACAGCACACGGTCAACGCGCGCGCCAACGCGATCACGCTAACGGAAATCCAGCCGTAGCCACGACGACGAGGTCCGGGCACCCATCCACCACGGGCCCGCGGGCAAAGTCGCCGTACATCGCAAGCAGCTGAAAGCCGGCCCGCGCGAGCAGGTGCCGCAGCTCGGCGGCGAGATACCACCGCATCTCGAAGGCCTGCACGTAGCGCTCGCCGTCCACGTAGTAGATCAGCTCCGATTCGCTCACCTGATCGAGCCAGCGCACCCGCGCGATGCGGTAGGCGCGTCGCAACGTGCGCCCGTCCGGTAAACGCCGCTCCGGCGTGTCCTCGACCTCCACCCCGCCAGCGCCGACCAGCCGGTCGAACCGCGGGTTGAACACGTCAAAGATGAAATGCCCCTGCGGCGCGAGATGGCGGGCGATGGTCGCCAGAAATCGCAGCTGATCGTCAATCGTGGTGAGATGCTGCAGGACACGGAACGGCGCGATGATCAGCGGGAATTTCGTGTCGAGGTTGAAGTCGCGCATGTCGTGGGACTCGACGCGTGCCCGCGCACGGATGGCAGCAGGTTCAGCGACAAGCTTCGCGCGGCACCGCTCGAGCATCTGCTGCGAGCTGTCGATGCCCGTGACCGCGCAGCCGGCGCGCGCCATCGGCAGCAGGATACGGCCGGTGCCGCAACCGATCTCGAGGACCGACCCAGCGACGGCTTTGGCTTCTGCTACGTAGAAATCGAGGTCCTTGCGCTCGAGATAGAGTGGGACGCTGTCGTACAACAGGCCGAAATCCGGGATGTGATCGTAAACAGAGGTCACTGTTTGATCTTCACCGTCAACACGCGGCCCTCGCGCGCGACCTCGGCCTTCGCCGCGCGCAGCGACACGAGCGGGGACTCGATCTGGACATCGCCCTGGGCCCCGGTCGTGACTTTGACGCTCGAATCGGCGCCCACCACCGCCTTGAGCACCTGCGCGGTGCGATCCTGTACGACCGGCGTGTTGAACGTCGCGTCCAACGCGTCACCGGCGCAGGCCCGGAGCCAGCGCGTGTGCAGCAGCACCCCGGGCTCGACCTGCAGCAGATTCTGGGGATCGATCCCGCACAGGCCGAGGGAGCGGCCTTCGACCGTGACCACGAGCTGGACGCCGGGTGCGTTGAGGACGCTGTCGACCTGGGTGCGCCGGAACGCGCGCAACCGGCCGACGCCCGAATCGGCCGCGGTGCGGAGCTTCGCCACCCCGAATGTCGATTCGGCCTGCCGGCGCAGCGCGCGCTCCTCGCTGCGATAGCCGGATGCGTCGGCCAACGCATCCTGCAGCGTCAGGTTCTCAGCAATCAGTCGAGTCTTCCACGCAGGCCCTTCGAGTGCATCGAGCAGCAGTCCCAGCGCCGGCCCGGTCGCGTAGTAGCGCAGGCGTATCGAGCGCGTCGCATCTTCGGTGAGTTTGCGGAGACCCACGAGCTTGCCGTTCTGCAGCCGCGTGGCGCCGGCGCGATCGGGGAAGCCGCGCTGCCGCGTGGCGAGCTGCACCGCGCGGACCAGCGTGTACTCCGCCAGCCCTTCGTTTAGCTCGACGAGCTGCTCGAACTCGGCGAGCTCGGCGCCGAGCGCGCGGTGCCGCACTTCCCGGACCGCGAGGAACTGGCGAGCGAGCTCCTTTTTCTTGGCCTTCGTCGTCGCGCGCTCCGTCGCCTCGAGGATCCGGCCTTCCAACGCCATGCCCGCTTCGTTCTGCGGATCGAACACAGGATAGCTCGTCACCAGAAACGAGTTCTCGCCCTGGCCGAAGCGCCTGCCCTCCTGTTTCAATGCCGCGGCGAAGACGTGAAATGCCTCGTGCGTGGTGAGGCCGACGAGTGCGGCGATGGTTACGGAGTCGCTGACCACGACCTGCGCCGTGGGTTGGCCGGCGAGCTGCGTTCCGGTGCTGGCGGCGCCGCGGTCGGCCGCCGACCGCCAACCGCTGCCGGCAAGACCGTCGATGGGGAGAAACCCTCGCGGCAACTCGCCACGCCAGCCGAGCAGCAGCGTGCCGCACCGGAATCGTATCGGGGCGGAAGCCCGGCCAGATGGAGTCGCCCTGCGCACGGCCGAGGCGCACGACCCAGTCGTGCGCCGTGGCGATCTGGCGGGTGCGGTCTTGCGGAGGCCCCTGAGCGATCACGGCGAGGCAAAACGCAACTGGCAGCACGCGAGTCTCCTCTCCCCCGAATAAAGCCCATATGACCCGCGCCATTCGCGGGTGGCTTCTATGATGCGCCCGCGCCCTCGCTATGGTCCAGGAGGGCCGCGTGTTTTATACGACCCGCAGTATCCTGCTATTCGCGATTCTCGGCCTGGGTGCGTGCGAGCCGAACGCACCGACAGCCCCGCCGCCCGACGCGGGGATTGCCACGCCGGAGTTCTTGATCATTCCGGCGTCGCTGGGCACGCCCCTGCGCAGCCTGACCGCCGCGCAACGACAGCA
>QHTW01000149.1:6153-10862 GCA_003220955.1 Gemmatimonadota bacterium
AGCGGCAACAACGACCCGGCGGAAGGCGGCGAGGACGTCGAGGTTCACGCGACGGCATTTCACGCCGGGACCGCACAGTGCGACGACCTCGCCGCCGTCGGGGGCCCGGTGATTCAGAAGCAGCTCACACCCGCCTACGCCGCCTACACGCACCTCACGTCAGAGCCGATCCCCGCGGCCGCCACCGACTCCGGTCACCGCACGACACCCGATCTCTTTGGCTTCGGGCTGCTCGACGCCGTCCCGGACGCGGAGATTCTCGCGCGCGCCGACCCGTTCGACCGCAACGGCGACGGCATCTCGGGCCGGCCGAACCGGACTGCCGATGGCCGGCTGGGCCGCTTCGGCCGCAAGGCGCAGGTCGCAACGCTGCGCGAGTTCAATACCGACGCGTTCGTCATGGAGATGGGTGTGACGAACCCCGGCAATCAGACCGAGCAGACCATCGCCGGCGAGCCGCTCCCCGCCGGCATCGACCCCCTGCCCGAGCCCGAGATCACGGCGGCGCAGTTCGACGCCGCCGATGCGTTCGTCCGATTCCTCGCGCCACCGCCGCGTGCGCCGGCCGGTCTCGCCGGTCTGCTGGGCGAGGCGGTATTCCGGAGAATCGGGTGTGCCAGCTGCCACGTGCCGGTGCTCTTCACCGGCTACAATCGCAATCCCGCGCTCCGCTTGCAGGCCGTGCCGGCGTTCACCGATCTGCTGCTGCACGACATGGGGCCGGATCTTGCCGACATCTGCCTGGGTCAGGCGCTGCCGTCGGAGTTCAGAACCGAGCCGCTCATGGGGCTGCGCTTCGCGACCGCGTTCCTGCATGACGGCCGCGCCACAACGATCCGCCAGGCCATCGAGCTCCACGGTGGCGAGGGGCTCGGCGCGCGCAACCGCTTCCTGCGGTTGAGCGACTTCGAGCGCGCCGTCTTGATGCGATTCCTGCGGAGCCTTTAGGGCGACTTCCGCACGAAGATCAGCGTCGCGACGGGCTTGACGCGCCCGTGGATCACGAAGTGCCGATCGCTCGCGCGCGTCGTGGGCTTCTTGGGATTGGTGTCGCGATGCTTCGCCGTGTAGGTCTTTGCGTCGTCGCCGCCCGAATCGTAGGCGGGGAGCGTCAGCGTGCGGCGAGCGACCCAACCGCCGTTCTCGGCGAGGTTCACATTGGTTGCGCCGGTGAACCAATCGGGGCTCGGCTGGATCATGTTGACGACGTCGACCAGCGAGTGCGCCGGATCGACGCGCACCGTGGCCACCATGGAATCCTTGAAGTTCTTGAGGCCGCCCGATTCGAACAGCATGAGCGCGTTGCCCTGATCGATCGCGGTTCTGATCTCGGTGTCGAGCGGCGAGTGCTTCCCTTCTTCGGACAGGCGCTCGAGACCGGGGGTCGGCCGCCGGCCGACCGCGAAGATCGAGTACCTCGCATTGTGCGACGCGCCGATCATCCCCGAGAACCGCGCGCCCGACGGATACTCGTACGGATGGGTCGCCTTCGTCCACGTGCTCTTGACGATGACCGAGTACTCGGCCGGGCCGGTTGGGACACGGCGCGCCGCTGCGGGTGGCGCGGCCGGCGGTGCGGACTTGGATCCTTTACCACAGGCCGCCGCGACGAGCGCGGCGCCGGCAATCGCGAATAGGGCGCGCATGACGGTTCTCCTACGCAACGAGATGGACGCCACACTCCGAGCACGAGTCACTGCGGATGAATGTGGCACCGCAACGAGGACACCACAAACCCTGCCCATTTTGAGACGGGGGGCGCTGCGCGAGCGAGGCGCGCAACTCTTTCACGTTCACCCCCTCGAGAAACCGGTGTTCCACGTCCCGCCCATTCGTGGCGTCATATACGAACGGCCGCATCCAGCCGAGAAACGCATCCGCGGGGAGTAGCGTGTTGCCGACGACCGCGGGTGGCACGTCGCGTAATGCTTCCTCCAAGAGTGCCTCGGCGGCCCGCGGCGCGGCAAACGGCGACAGAAACGGAAACGCCCAGCCCCAGCGCTTGCCGAGCTTGCGCCCGCCGAAGAGGAGCGCGGTGAACATCGTCAGACAGAGGAGCACGACCGCGGCCATCGCCACGAAAAACCCGATCGCCCCAAAGCGCTGCAGCGCGAGCGGGACGCCGAGCACCAGCACCACCAGCTCGACGACGCCGAGGACGCGCAGGTCGAACAACGGCGTATAGAGCTCACGCGTGTCGAGGCGGGCTCGCAAATCGTTCACACTTGTCTTCTGGTAGGATTGCCGCGGCGCCAGCACGATCGTCGTCATGATCGGGGACCACCACGACAGCAACCGCAGCCGCTCGGCCGGCTCGGGCCGCTCGACCGTCCAGGGCCCAAACAGCACGCGCCGCAGCACGACCGATCCGGCCGGCACACGGCGCATGCCTTCGATCAACGTCAGCAGCGCGAGAATCGCAATCGTCACTGCGGCTGCATCTCGTTCCTTCGGCCGGTGAGCTTCCGCCACATCCGCTTGATGGCAGCGACGGTCGCCGCGATCCCCGCGACGATCAACTTCCAGAACTTCACGAGCAACCCCGACTTCGCGAGCGCGACACCCGCGCCGCCCGCGACGAGCGCGGTCAGCCCATAGGCGGCGACCTTATCACCCGGGCGCCACTCGGCGTACTTCTGGCCGGGCTGATAGGTGAAGGCCGAGATCATGCCGTTGAACGGCGGGACGAGCGCGTCGAGCTGCGTGGGCGTCGTGACGAGGTCCGCATGCATGACGCCGCCACGACCCAGCAGCCGGACGGAATGGTTGACGGTACGGCCGCCGGTGTTGTCGTGGGCCGTGATCGCCCACGTCAGGTTGTTCGTCGTACGATCGTAGAACGGCTTCGTCGCCCAGCCGTCGACCGACAACGTGCCCCAGCCGCGGCTCTTGCGTTCCCGGTTCGCCGCTTCGGTGCCGCGCCGGACCGTCTCGAGGATCGCGTCGGCATCGAGGTTGGAGCCCTCGTCGTCGCGCACGTAGCCGCTCTTGTCGTAGGAGAACAACACGAACCACGGGTCCCCGCTCTGATCCGCCTGGCACATCACCACGCCGCGCTCGTTGCCGCTGGCGATGTTTTCCGTCAGCTGCAAGAACATCTTGACGCCGTCCACGCCGGTGAAGAGACAGCCCGCGGGGACGCTGATCGTGGCTTCCGAACCGAGTGCGCCCCGGGTCGGCCCTTTGGCCCAGGGGATCTTGTCGGCTTGAGCGGCCGCGACTGCGGGCATCACACTCAGGCAGATGGCCAAACGGCACAGTATCGAGCGCGCGAGCATGCGACCTCCAGCGAATGAGTGCGCGGAGCGAACGGTGGGGGCGCGAAAGCGCTACAACATTGTGAACGCGTTAAAAAATGCAACTAGGGACCGCGCCAAGCGTCATAAGGGCAGTGAGTTAGGTCACTGAATGACCGTCAGCGCGCTAGAGTCGCGGCGACTGTCCGTCGGTACGATACAACGCGCGAATCGGTTGTCCGTCCATCAACGCAGGTTGGAAGTGTCGCATTTGATACTGGCGCATGATCTGCTCGTCGAAGTCGCTGAGGCCGGACGATTGGGTTACCCGAGCGCTCAGCACGTTTCCAGCCTCGTCGATCAATGCTTCGAGCCGGACCGTGATACGTCCGGTCCCGGGAGGTGGCCGGTGATCCCCCTCGCGCAACTCAACCCTCATACGCTGCTGCGGAGGCCCCGACACCTTTTCAGGTTGGGGCGGACAATAGACGGACCGCTCGACGTCCAGCCGGGGAGACGCGCCGCCTTCAACGCGCACGCGGACTGCCCACGTGGCGGACGGCTTCTGCGGCCAGATAGAGCGAAGGAGTACGAAGGCCGATTGTACGTCGGCCCCCTCGAGCGGCGAGACGTGCGGGAACGAATCCGCGTCGGTGTAGACCAAACTGAACAGCATATGGTCCGACAGGGCACCAACGGTTTTTAGCTCGGCAATCGCGTCGGCCGAATCGATAATCTCATGTGCTGCCGGGAGTTGCTCGGGAAACCTCGTCTCTTTGCAGTCCTTGCGCTGACCGGGGAGCGAGGCGGGCAGAGTCGATGTCATGAACAGCACGGCTGCGACGGCAGCGAAGCGCATACAACCTCGACGTCAAGTCTCGAAACAATACCCCGTCGATCATCGATTGGTCGCTGGAGCCGTAGATGGAGCCGCAGGCAACTCGTTCAGCATGTACCTCGTGATCCTCCACTCCCCGCCTTCCCGCCGCCAAATCGTCATGAACCGACCCCGGCCCTGAATTGGCGCGCCCCCTTTCTTCGGCACCTGGATTTCCTCGTAGGTCCCGATGTCGATCGCGTGATCGCCACTGACGATCACGTCCTGATGATCGAGCTTCAGGAGCGGGACATCGTAGGTCGCCATCTCGTCCGCAAACAGCTTTCGGGTCGCTTCGGGTCCAACGATATCGGGCACTCCCGAGATCAGGATCCGGATGTCGTTCGACACGAGCCCCAATGCGGCCGCCGTGTCGCCTTGAATCCAGGCCTGGACGTAATGCTGGGACGCAGCGCGGACGGCGGCACTGTCGGCGGCCGCACCGGTGGATCCGCGGCTGGTGCACGCGAGGAGGGGTAACGCAGCGACGAGCGCGACGAACTGTGTGGTTTTGGTCATAGGTTGAAGATGGCCGTAACCGGGCGACATTGTCGACATTGCAGTACGCGGGAGAGGTGATAGAATCCAACCACGCA
>QHTW01000150.1 GCA_003220955.1 Gemmatimonadota bacterium
CGAGTACCGTCGTCGTCGCCGGGAACCTGCTCGCCGACATCTTGCTGGGCTTCGCCGATCCGCGCCTCCGCGTGCACGCCGCTGCCGATGCGGATATCGTCACCGCATGACCCTCGGCAACTGGTTCGCGTTGCTCGTCGCCCTCGTCGTCGCGGCAGAAGTCGTCCGCGCGCTGCGGCATCGCGCCGTACGGCAAGAGCGGTGGCGGCGCTTCTTCCGGCTCCGCACGACGTCCTGGGGCCTCGGGATCCTCACGTTTCTGCTCGCCGTCGCCCTCGCGGCGCCGCTGCTCGCTCCCTTCGATCCGAACCGGCAGCTCGACATCGTGCATCTCACGAACCGGCCGCCCTCGTCGACCTTTCTGCTGGGGACCGATCCGTTGAGCCGCGACGTGTGGAGCCGGCTCGTGTACGGGACTCGCGTGTCGCTCGGGATCGGCGCGCTCGGCGCGCTCGTGGCGGTCGCCCTGGGGGATGGTCTCCCGTTCGCCGCGCTTGTCGTCGCCATCGGACTGACGTCGTGGTTCGGGACCAGCCGGCTGGTGCGGGCTGAGGTGCTCTCGCTGCGGCAGCGCGATTTCGTCGTCGCCGCCCGCGCGCTTGGTGCTGGCTCGAGCCGAGTGATCGTGCGTCACGTGTTGCCGAATGCCGCCGCGCCGATCATCGTCTCCGCGGCGCTGGGCGTCGGGAACGTGCTGCTGCTCGAAGCGGCCCTGTCGTTTCTCGGCATCGGCGTTCCGCCGCCGGACGCCAGCTGGGGCAACATGATCGCCGACGGCATGCCCAGCATCTACACGGCGCCCTGGTCGACATTCTTTCCGGGTCTCGCTATCTCCCTGGTGGTGATGTCCCTGAACGGCGTCGCCGACGGCGTCCGCGACGCACTCGATCCGCGCGAGGCTCCATGAGCGTGCTGCTGCGCGTGCGCGATCTCAAGACGTATTTCGTCACCGAGCACGGGAAGGGCACGGCGCGGGCCGTGGACGAGGTGTCGTTCGATCTCTATCCGGGTGAGACGCTGGGCATCGTCGGCGAATCGGGCTGCGGCAAGACGGTCACGTCCCTGTCGATCCTCAGGCTCGTGCCGGAGCCTCCCGGACACATTCTTCCGGGCAGCCTGGTCGAGTTCGACGGCCGCAATCTGCTCGCGCTTTCCGCACCCGAGCTCCGCGCCGTCCGCGGCAATCAGATCGCGATGATTTTTCAGGAGCCGATGACGTCGCTGAATCCGGTGTTCACGGTCGGCGATCAGATCGCCGAGGCGGCCATCATCCATCAGCACCTCTCGCGCCGCGCGGCGCGCGCGCGCGCCATCGAGATGCTGCGGCTCGTGGGCATTCCGGACCCGGACGAGCGCGTCGACCACTACCCGCATCAGCTTTCGGGCGGCATGCGCCAGCGCGTCATGATCGCCATGGCGCTCATCTGTCACCCCAAGGTGCTCATCGCGGACGAGCCGACGACCGCGCTCGATGTGACCATCCAGGCGCAGATCCTCGAGCTCCTCGATCGTCTCCAGCAGGAGCTCGGCATGGCTGTGCTACTCATCACGCACGATCTCGGTGTCGTCGCGGGACACGCCGATCGCGTCGTGGTGATGTATGCCGGACGCGTCGTCGAGACGGCGACGACCGAGGCCCTGTTCGAGCATCCGACGCATCCATACACGGAAGGGCTGCTCGCCGCGGTGCCGCGCATCGACGCCCGGCGTGCGCGGCTGCAGGCCATCCCGGGTCAGGTACCGGCGGCGACGGCCTGGCCGCCGGGTTGCCGCTTCCATCCGCGCTGTCCCTATGCGTGGGACAAGTGTGTCGCGCAGGAGCCGCCGCTGCTCGAGACGGGGGAGGGCAACGCAGCTGGCCACACCGCGCGCTGCTGGCTCGTGACCGAGCCGGAACGGCGAGCGCCCAAACGATGACCGCGCCCGGCTCGCTGCTGGTCGAGGTGCGCGATCTGGTGAAACACTATCCCGGTGAGCGCAGCTGGTTTGGCCTGGGCGCTCCCCGCGCGCCGGTGCGCGCCGTGGACGGCGTGTCGTTCACGATCGCCTCCGGCCGCACGCTGGGGCTGGTCGGTGAATCGGGCTCGGGAAAGACGACAGTCGGCCGGACGATGCTGCGGCTGCAGGAGCCCACGTCGGGGAAGGTCTTGTTCGAAGGGAACGACGTTTTCGGACTCGACGCCGCGCGGCTGCGCGCGTTGCGCCGCAAGATGCAGATCGTGTTCCAGGATCCCTACAGCTCGCTCAATCCGCGCATGACCGTCGAGGAAACGCTGCGGGAGCCGCTCGAAATCCACCGGCTGAACGGCGCCGTGTCCGCCTTGCTGGATGAGGTAGGACTCGACGCCGCCTTCGCGAAGCGCTATCCGCACGAATTGTCCGGCGGCCAGCGGCAGCGCGTGGGAATCGCACGGGCGCTGTCGGTCGAGCCCCGCTTCATCGTGTGCGACGAGCCGGTCAGTGCGCTCGACGTGTCAGTGCAGGCTCAGGTCCTGAACCTGCTTGCCGACCTCCAAGCGAAGCGCCGCCTGACGTACTTGTTCATCGCGCACGATCTCGCCGTGGTGCGACACATCGCCGACGACGTTGCGGTGATGTACCTCGGCAAGATCGTCGAGCACGCACCGGCCGCGGAGATCTACGCCCAGCCGCGACACCCGTACACTACCGCGCTGCTCTCGGCGGTGCCGGAGCCGAACCCGCGCGCCTCGAAACAGCGGATCGTGCTCACCGGCGATATGCCGTCACCCGCGCATCCACCGCCCGGCTGCCCGTTCCATCCCCGCTGTCCGCACCCCAAGAAGAGCGAGCGCTGCCGCACCGAGCCGCCGCCGCTCCGGCCCATAACGTCCGGACATCTCGCCGCCTGTCATTACGCCGCGGAGCCGATGTGATTTCGGTCCTGCTGCTGACGCAGACGCTGACGAATTTGTTGACCGCGCCGGCTGGTTCCGGATTGCCCGCGGGCTGTAACCTCAGCCGGACGAAAGGCGTGGAGCCACCCGCGTTCAATGTCACGCGGTCGCACACATTGCAGGTCATTGCCGTTGGCCAGGCGGGGACCGCGACCTATCGGTTGCGCAGTCCCATCCAGCCGCCGCATTCGTTGGAGGCGGGCAGCCTCACCTGGCGCTGGCGCGCCGGCACGCCGCTGCGTGGCGCGGACCTGAAGCGGCGCAACACCGACGATAGCCCGGTTCGACTCGTCGTCACGTTCCAGGACCGCCGCGCGATCGCGTATACCTGGGGAAATCGCGAGAGTCGCGGCGAGAGCCTTGCGAGCGGGGCGGGGCGGAATCGCATGGTGGTGGTGCTGGAGCGGTCGGAGGACGCGGACGGCTCCTGGCACGTGGAGAAGCGCGACCCGTTCAGCGACTATCGCCGGCTCTGGAACAATGCGCCGAAGGCGATCGTCTCCGTGGGCGTCGGCGCGGATACGGACGGATTGAAGGTGCGGGGAGCAGCCGAGATCGGGGACATGACCTGGCACGCTCCCTAGAACGGCGTCAGCGGACTCCACCCATCAGCTTGCGCAGCCACGGCGTCAGCGCCAACAAGATCAACGCGGCCACAAACGTCGTCCCGGCAACGGCCGTAAACAGCTTCGGCAACGGCAACGTCTCGAACATTCCTCCCGCCATGCCGGCCAGCTTGTTCCCCACCGCGATCGAGAGAAACCACAGCCCCATCATCGCGCCCACAATTCGCGCCGGCGCAAGCTTCGTGACGATCGACAAGCCGACCGGGCTGAGACACAGCTCACCGATCGTGTGCAGGAAGTACAGTCCGATGAGCCACCAGGGACTGACCAACACGCCGCGCTCCTGAGCCATCCTGGCGGCGGGCACGATCAGTACGAAGCCCAATCCCACGAAAATCAGGCCGAGCGCGAACTTCACGGGACTCGAAGGCTGCCGCGGGCCAAGCCGGACCCACAGCCAGCCGATCAGCGGCGCCAGGCCGAGGATCATGAACATCGAGTTCAGCGACTGATACCAGGTCGACGGAAAGCGCAATCCAAAGAGGCGGTTATCCGTGAGGCGGTCGGCGAACAGGTTCAGGCTCGACGACGCCTGCTCGAACGCGCCCCAAAAAATCGACGAGAACACGAAGAGCACCGCGATTGCCGCGACGCGTCCCCACTCGCCGCGCGTGAACCGCCACCAGGGCCCAGTCGCGGGAGCGGCATGACGGTCGGTCTGGCCGAGTCGCTGCAGCGCCGGCGTGAGTCGTGACTTCCCGGCGACGTACTGGATCAGCCCGATCACCATTCCCACGCCGGCGCACGCAAAGCCAACGTGCCAATCGACCTTCTGTCCCAGCGTACCGACGATGAGTGGGGCGACAAACGCCCCGACGTTGATCCCCACGTAGAAGATCGAGAACCCGGCGTCGCGGCGCGCGTCGTCCTCGTCGTACAGGGCGCCCACCATCGTGCTCGCGTTCGGCTTGAGCAGCCCGGTCCCAACGACGATCAGGCACAGGCCGAGGTAGAACGTTGCCAGCGTGGGAAACGCCATGCTGAAATGGCCGGCGGCGATGATGATGCCGCCCAGGAGAACGCTGCGGTACTGACCGAAGACGCGATCGGCCAGCACACCGCCGAGAATGGCCGTTGCGTAGACGCCGAAGCCGTACCACCCGAGGATCCCGCCGGCGCGCTCGCTCGAGAACCCGAGGCCGCGGCGCGCGTCGTCCTCGTCGTACAGGGCGCCCACCATCGTGCTCGCGTTCGGCTTGAGCAGCCCGGTCCCAACGACGATCAGGCACAGGCCGAGGTAGAACGTTGCCAGCGTGGGAAACGCCATGCTGAAATGGCCGGCGGCGATGATGATGCCGCCCAGGAGAACGCTGCGGTACTGACCGAAGACGCGATCGGCCAGCACACCGCCGAGAATGGCCGTTGCGTAGACGCCGAAGCCGTACCACCCGAGGATCCCGCCGGCGCGCTCGCTCGAGAACCCGAGGCCGCCTTGCGTGGCCGCCGCGGTCATGAAGAGAATGAGCAGCGCCTTGAGACCGTAGAAGCTGAAGCGCTCCCACATCTCCGTGAAGAACAGCGTCGACAGGCCGCGCGGATGGCCGAACCAGCCGGCCGTGTCGCGTTGCCGGACGACGGGTTCTGTCATCTACCGGACGCCGCCCATGAGATTGCGAATCGGCCGGAGCAGCAGGAACAGCACGAGCCCTGCCCCAATGGTCACCGCCGCGGTGACGCCGAACAGCGTCACCAGCGGGACGGTGCTGATGAATCGCGCCGACCATCCCGCAAGCCAGTTGCCCGCGGCATTCGAGAGGAAGAAGATCCCCATGACGAGACTGACGAAGCGCACCGGCGCCAGCTTGGTCACGAGCGAGAGGCCGACCGGACTGAGGCACAGCTCGCCGAGCTCCTGGATGAAATAGGCGGCGACGAGCCACAGCGGCGAGACGTTCGCACCGCTCTGCGCCAGCGAGCCGGCTGGTATCAGGAGTACGAACGCCACTCCCACAAATACGAGGGCCAGTGCAAACTTGGCCGGGCTCGACGGCTGGCGCGGCCCGAGCGTCACCCAGAGCCAGGCGAAGATCGGCGAGAGGAGAATCACGAACGCCGCCTGGATCGACACGAACCAGGAGGCGTACAGCGTGAGGCCGAGCAGCTCGAGGTGCACGTAGCGGTCGGCGAATAGGTTCAGCGTCGATCCGGCCTGCTCGTAGGCTCCCCAGAACAACGACGCGAACACGAACAGCACGACCACCGCGCCGATCCGGCGCCAGTCGTCCGTCGTGAGCGGTGCCTGCGGTGTGCCGCCCGCCGTCTGCGCCGCCAGTCGCGCGCGACGTTGCGCGTCCAGCCGGTCGATCCCCGGCTGCAGGTGACGGCGGCCGAGCACGTACTGGATCAGGCCGAACACCATGCCGACGCCGGCACAGGCGAAGCCCAAATGCCAGTCGACGCCCTGCGCGAGCTTCCCGGCGATCAACGGGCCGAGGAAGGCGCCAAGATTGATCCCCATATAGAAGATCGAGAAGCCCGCATCGCGCCGCTCGTCACCGGGCTCATACAATGAGCCGACGATGGTGCTGATGTTGGGCTTCAGCAGTCCCGTGCCGAGCACGATGAGCGTGAGACCGGCGTAGAGGAACGGCAACGGGTGGAACGCGAGCGTGAAGTGGCCGAGCGCGATGATGATGCCGCCGATCAGCACGCTGCGATATTGGCCCAGCCAGCGGTCGGCGATGAAGCCGCCGATGATCGGCGTGAGCCAGACGCTCGAGACGTAGTTGCCGTACGCGAGGCCGGCATGCTGATCGGTGAAGCCGAGCGCCTTCGTCATATACAGGATGAGGAATCCGCGCATCCCGTAATAGCTGAAGCGCTCCCACATCTCGGTAAAAAACAGCGTGGAGAGGCCGCGCGGGTGACCGAAGAACTGGCGCTGGTCGTCCATCAGTCGAACAGGTCGTCTTGCGATGCGGTGTCGGGATGCTCGGAGGGGCGCAGCAACGTGCCGAGCCGCCCCTCCCACTTCTCGACGTCAAAATGGTGCTCGTTCTGCAGGGCCCGGCGCAGCACGGGAGAGAATTCGTGGAACGCTTCGAGCAGCTCGCGAGTCGCCTGGCGCAACGCTTCCTGCTGGAAGCTGCCGTCGGTGGCGCCCATGTCCTCGAGGATCGCCTGCTCGGTCCGGGACGCCACGATCGGCTCCGCCTGCCCTTCGATGAACACATTGGTTCGTTGCCCGGGGCCGCGACCCTGCTCGATCGGCGTGAGGCCCAGAATCCGATCCGAGCGCCAGTACTTGCCGTACCCGAGAAACACCATCCGGCCGCGTTTCACATCCATGCTACCTCCGCACACTCCGACGATTCCTGCGTATGTCTTCGAGTGCTACACGATCAATCTTGCCGTCCATCCGCACGCGCACGTCGTAGTTCTCCCAGTACATGAAATTCGCGAGCGCCGTGAGAAAGGTCTGGTTGAGCGAGGGCTGTGGTGCCGCGAGCCACTTCTGCGGTTGATTCGCCGGTTCCGTCAGGAGGATCGCTTCCAGCTCTTTCTGGAGCGCGGGCGTGAGAGGAATGAGATCGGCGGAATCACTCGTGAAAAAATACAGCTTGTGCAGCGCGTACAGCCGCTGCAGCTCCTTGATGGGATCCGGCGCGTCATAGACGCGGATGTCGATGTAGCGATCCGTGCCGCCGAGGTACCCGCCCTTTGCGCGCACGACGAGCAGCGCCGCCGACTGCATCCCCCGCCGATCGCCGCCGCCCGCCTGCCCCGCCACGAGCGCCGCGATCAGCCGGTCGGCTAGCGATCCGCGACTGCGCTCGAACGTCTCGGCCATGTTTCTGACGGTGGCGTCGGACACCATGATGTTTGCCTGCGCGGCGTAGCCATGCCCCGTGATCATCTGGCCTTTCCCGCCGCCCGGGCCTCCGCCCGTCCGACCGCCCGCCCAATCGAAGGTTGAATCGCCCGTCCAGCTCGCCGCATTCCCGTGCGCGTCGACCATGCCGACCTGCCGCTGCGAGGGCTGCGGATCGCTGCGCATGATGATCCGCATCGCTTCCGGCGCCGTCGCGCCCCGCGCCAGCAGCTCCAGGCCCTTCTCGCCATAGTCCGTGTTGCTCAAGGCCTGCGTCGCGACTGCCCCCACCCCGGCGCGCGCCCACGGCACGAGACCACCCACATTGGGAAACTTCGATTGCACCGCGATGCCGAGGTCGCCAGTGACGGAATCGTAGGCGACGATGCTGTAGGTATGAGCGCGTTTGGTAAAATCAGATGGTGGAGGAAGTGGAGGTTGGTGGAGGATCTGAAACACCGCGAGCAAGAGCATTCGGCTATTCCTTTCTCATCTTTTTTTTGAGCTCCTCGAGCTGGCGCGCCGCGGCGGCTTCGCGCGCCGCACGGTCCATATCGGACTTGAGCAGCTCGTCCTGAAGATCCACGCCGGCCGCTCCGCCGTCCCCGGCCTCCTGCGCGGAGCGCCGAGCTTCCATCGCCGGCCGTTCCCGCTCAGCGCTCTTCAGCTGCGTCTGCATCTCGTCCAGCTCGCGTTGCGCGAGCGCGAGCTCCTCACGCTGAGCGATGAGCTTGCGCTCCAGCACCCCCAGCCGCTCGCGGTGTTTGGCCGCAAACCGCTCGGCGACCGCGACGGTCTCCTGGTCCTGGATCTCGCCCGCCAGGCGGCCGCGCCGCTCCGCATCGGCCAGCCGCTGGCGCTCGAGCGCCAGCTCGCGCTCCGTGCGCCCGATCGCTTCCTGGATTTCTGCGACGGCGACTTTCGCATCGACTACCGCCTCGCGCATCTGGCGCGCGAGCGAACGCAAATCAGGCCCGGACGCCGCATCGAGGGCAGCGCGGAAGGCGTCCCGCAGGCGCTCGAACAGAGTTCAGCTCTTGCGGACGGTTTTGGCGAAAAAGTTGGAGAAGACGGGCACCACGGCGGGCGAGTCGCAGTGCGGGCAGGTGGGACGAGACTGTCCCCCTCCTCCGCGGGAATGCTCCGCCATCGACTCATTGCGCGAAAACCGCGCCTCACACGCCGTACAGTAGTACTCGTACAGTGGCATGCCGCAACGTTATTCCCGCGCAAAACCACGGTCAAGTTGACGCTTCCACGGTCTGCGGCAAATTGCTTGGATGCGCAAGGTCTGGCTGCTCGTGGCTTTCCTGATGGCATGTGGCGGCGGCCTCGAGCCCGAACCGATCTGCGCGCCCTCACTCGTGGGGCTCTGCGGCACGGTGCGATTCCGGGGCACTGTTCCCGCCAACACCGAAAACGTGTTCATCGCCGCTTATCTCACCTTCCCGCAGACCTGCACCGATCTCATCGCCAACCGCCAGCCGCTGATCCCCGGCTCCGTGCCCTACACCGACTCGCTGGCGCTGTACAGCGTGCCGTTATCGCCGGGGACCTATCACTGGGTCCTCGCCGTCTGGAAGAAGCCCGGCACGCTGACTCTGACGCCCGCCGACACGCAATACCTGCGCGTCGGCGGTTACTACCGGAACCCGGCGGACTCGACCCAGCCCGGCAGTGTGACCGTGCCGGATGGCGCGTCCGCGGGCGACGTCAACTTCGTCGTCGATTTCGACCGGCTGCGGCCGGCGACGGACTTCGTGACATGCACCGGGCCATAGCGGCGCTACTCGTGGTCCTCGCGCTCGTCCTGGGCGCCCCCCCCGACGCGCTGGCGCAGGGGGTGCTGCGGGGATCGGTGCATGACTCCCAAGGCACGCCGATTCGCGGCGCCGCGGTCGTCGTCCCGGGAACAACCCTCGCCACCGAGACCGATCTCGAGGGCCGGTACCGCATCGCCGTTGTCCCCGCTGGCGCCGTCCGCGTCCACGCCGCCGCGATCGGGTATGGGTTCGTCGATACGACCGTGGCGCTCACGGGCGGTGACTCGACGATCGTCAACTTCATTCTGTCCCTGGCGCCGCTCGCGCTCCCGCCCGTCGACGTGATCAGCGACAAAGTGTCGCACTTTGGCGACCGCCCCGCGACAAGCGTCGCCCAACTGACCGAGCGCGACCTAGATCGTCGCGCCGTCAATACGGTCGATGAAGCCATCGATCACGCACCGGGCGTGCAGTTCGTGAACGGCCAAATCAACCTCCGCGGCTCAACCGGTTACGTGCAGGGATTGAATTCCCGGGTGCTGATGACCGTCGATGGCGTCCCGATGAATCAGGGAGACCGGGGCGGCATCAGCTGGGACCTGCTGCCGGTGGATGACATCGCGGGCGTCCAGATCCTCAAGGGCGCGGGCTCTTCGCTCTACGGGTCCGCGGCCTTCGGCGGGGTCGTGAACGTGACGACGCGCGACATTCCC
>QHTW01000319.1:0-2267 GCA_003220955.1 Gemmatimonadota bacterium
GGCCAGAACCGGTTGCCAGGCCGTGCGAAGTGGTGACCGGTCGCGCCGGAGTAGAGACCGGGGTTGATGCCGCAGAACAACACCCGCAACCCCCGCGCGATCACATCCGGCACCGTGCGACCCGCCGCCGCGAGCACCACGGCGCGGGTCGGACGCTCAGGGGCTATCGTGCCAGCGTGATGGTGAGATTGCGATACTCCACGGGCCCATGATCCCCCTGCAGCATGATCGGCCCCGGCGCCCCTTCCTTACTATCCAGCGCCCCGCCCGTCGGCCCCGGAATCTCCTGCTCAGAAATGATCCGCTTGCCGTTCAGCATGACGGTCACGCGCCGGCCGACCAGCGTGACGTCGAGCATCTCCCACTTGCCGGCGCCCTTCGCTGCGTTCTGATTGGGGATGAGAAAGCCGTAAACTGCGCCGAGGCCGCCGGTGGCTTCCGCATCCGCGTTGGTGACGACGGAGTCTTCGACCTGTACCTCGTGCCGCCCGCGCAGATACACGCCGCTGTTCCCCCTCGGCGGATACCGCACCTCCACGTGCAGCTTGAAATCGGTGTAGAGGGCGTCCGTCACCAGATTCGCCCCGCCCTTGGCGTTCGTGAGAACGCCGTTCACGGCGCTCCACTGGTTCGTGCCGCCGACGGTGTGCCAGCCCGTCAGATCCTTGCCGTTGAACAGCGGGAGCGACGCGGCCCATGTCGGGGCGGCGCGACGCAACGCGGGCGCCCGCACGGCGGTGAAGGGATACGGCGTGCCGTTCGGGTCGGTGATCGTGCCGCCAAGACCGTCGCCGGTGACGACGCCTGCGAATTGCAGATCGGCGGCGCCTCCTTCCCATTGCGGCGGAATCGCAAAGCGTAGAGTGTCGTTCGCGTACGTCAGCCGGGAAATCGGTCGGACGCTCCCCACGACACCCACGAACCGGCCCACCAGCACCCCGTTGCCAGACACGTGCACCTCGAGCCACGACGGCCGCGGACGGCCGTCACGCGCCGTGAGGGTCAGATCCCACGTGCCGACCACCGGCGGGGGAGCCGGCTCCTGCGCGGCGAGCGAGGAAACAGCGAGTGCGGTCACGGCAACGATAGATGCGGGGCGCATTTTGAAACTCTCGAAGGATTTGAACTGGAATACTACCGCCGGATGGCGATCTGGGTAGGGAAGTGGAGAGTCAGTACAAACAGGCCCAGCCACTGAAATCCGGCGCAGCTCCACGCAGGAGAGTGTAGGACTGGTAGTTGATCAGCGTGTCCGTCTGCGCGCCGTGGGGCGGCCAGACCGACGCAACCGAGAGCGTCATCATCACACCGTTCTCGACCTTCCCGGACAACCGCAGCACCGTCGGCCTCACTTCCGTGACCCTGGCGGTGCCCTCGAAATGTCCCGAGCCGTCGATCAGCAGTGGCGGCGCAACTGCCTGGCTGCAGACGAAGATCAGGCGAACATCGGATGGGTGGGCATCCATTGCAATGAGGCGACCGCCCCATTGACCGCTGAGGCCCGTGTCGGGCTCGAGGAAACACCCGGCGAGGCCAACCGCGGCGGTGATCACACCGGCGAACCGGAGTGCTCTCAGCGGGGCCTCCGGCAAATCGGACACGGTCCCATCCGCGGCTCCTTGCCGTAGGCCAGCAGCACCGGACCGAGCGTCACCGTGGTATCGGTGAGCGTGACCGTCAGCGTCATGGTGCCCGCGATCACTCGCCCGGCAAACCGCGCCGGATGCAGGATGCCCCGATCGACGGGATGCGCCGTGATGTTGTGCTCGCCGGGCACGTCGAACCGCCCGTTCGCGTCGGGAACGATCTGCTGATGGATGTTGCCGTAGGTGCAACCGATGTGGACGTGCGCGCTCGTGTCGTCCGCAATGAGCGCCGCGTTGTCACCGCCCCACGTGCCGGCGAGATCCTTGGGGGGCCGAACCCCCGTCGGATCGCACGGGCCGAGCACCGCGGTCGCGGCAGCGAGTACCACAACGGCTTTGGTGAGCATCGTCAACCTCTCGTCCGCATGAGTTCTCCTTACGAATCTACCCTCCCCCGGCGACCTTAGGTCACATGTCCCCGCCCGCGCTGCGCGGCTTCGGCCCGCTCGGCCTCGCCGCCATCGCCCTGATCCTCGCCGGCAACTTCCTCTTCGCGCCGCTCAGCGCACTGCTCGTGCTCGCGTGGGCGTATGGCTCGGAAACCCCTTGGCACGAGCTCGGCTTCGTCCGGCCCCGGAGCTGGACCAAAAGTCTCGTGATCGGGATTGCGTTCGGCGCGCT
>QHTW01000319.1:2335-2860 GCA_003220955.1 Gemmatimonadota bacterium
CCGCCGCGCTGCCGGGGATGCTCTACGCCGTAATCATCGGCGCCGGTTTCGGCGAGGAGACCCTCTACCGCGTCTACATGTTCGAGCGACTCGGCAAACTCCTCGGCCGGAGCAGAGCCGCCAAGATCGGCATCGTGCTCATCACGACGACGCTGTTCGCCGCGGCGCATTACCCGGATCAGGGCATCCCCGGCGTCGAGCAGGCGGTGTTCACGGGGCTCGTGTTCGGCGGGATCTTCGCGGTGACCGGCGAGCTGTTCATGCTGATGGTCGCGCACGCCACCTTCGACGTCGTCGCGCTCGCGCTGATCTACTGGAATCTCGAAGCGAAGGTAATTTTGTGGCCATGAACCTCCTCCCCCTGCTGTTGGTCCTGGCGCAGCAACAGCCGCTCGCCGGCCTCGATCCCTACATCACGCAAGCGATCAAGGATTGGCGCGTGCCGGGGCTCGCCATCGTCGTCGTCAAGGACGACTCGGTCGTCTTTATGAAGGGCTACGGCGTGCGCGAGCTGGGCAAACCCGA
>QHTW01000199.1:0-333 GCA_003220955.1 Gemmatimonadota bacterium
CGCGTTCGACCCGGTCGCCGGGAATCGCGCTCCCACGAAGACACACCCTGAATCCACAATCCCAGCGCCAAAAACCGAGATTCGATACTGGCCAAGGGAATCGGCACTGCCCCAGGCGTACATCGTGTCCTGGACGCAGGACACACCCGTGGGGGTGGCCAAGGCGGACATCGCGGCGCGGGATGCGGCACCGCCGCTGTTCGTGGTCACCCGGCCCCACACAACCGCCTCCTTCATGGGCGGCGGCGTGCAGCCGCAGGCAACTGCGGTGCAAGAGGCCACCGCGAGTGGGGCAACGATCAGGTAGTGAACAAGCTTCATATTCCTCTGCCT
>QHTW01000199.1:543-8028 GCA_003220955.1 Gemmatimonadota bacterium
GGCGCCCCCGGCGCGCGGGCGGCAACCTCGAGCTCGCGCAGCGCCTGTTTCACCCGTCCCCCGTCCCGCGTCTCCCGTAACTGCGCTACGCGCTGCCGCTGCGCCTCCGCGAGCTTCGAGTAATCGGGCGCGGGAATCGGCGGAATCGGCTCACCGGTGACGTACTCGTTCACGCCCACGACGACCTGCCCGCCCGCTTCGATTTCGCGCTGCTGCTCATAGGCGCTGCGCGCGATTGCTTCCTGAAAGAAGCCGCGCTCGATGGCCTGTACCGACCCTCCCCCTACCTCGATTTCCTCCACCAACCGTCTCGCCCCGGCCTCAAGCTTGTCCGTGAGGGCCTCGAGGTACCAGCTACCCCCGAGCGGATCCACGACGTCCGGCACGCCGGTCTCGCTGGCAAGGAGCTGCTGCGTCCGCAGCGCCAGGGTCGAGCTGAGCTCGGTGGGCAGCGCGAGGGCCTCATCGTAGGAGTTCGTGTGCAGGGACTGCGTCCCGCCCAGTACTGCCGCCATCGCCTGAATGGCGACGCGCACGACGTTGTTGAGCGGCTGCTGCGCCGTGAGCGTCGCGCCGCCCGTCTGGGTATGGAAGCGGAGCCGCGCCGCGGCATCGCTCGCGTTGTGCTTTTCCTTCATCAGGCGAGCCCACAGGCGCCGCGCCGCGCGGAACTTGGCAATTTCCTCGAACAGGTCGGTGTAGGCGGCAAAGAAGAAGGAAAGGCGCGGCGCGAAATCCTCCACCGCGACTCCCGCGGCGCGCGCGCTACTCGAGCGCGTTCGCAAACGTAAACGCGATTTCCTGCACCGCCGTGGCGCCCGCCTCCCGCATGTGATAGCCCGAGATCGAGATCGGATTGAAGCTCATCTTGGCGCGTGCGGTAAACCGAAAGATGTCGGCGACGAGCCGCAGCGACGGCTCCGGCGGATAGATGTACGTGCCGCGCGCGATGTATTCCTTGAGGATGTCGTTCTGCAGCGTGCCCTGGAGCTTGGTGAGCGGCACGCCCTGCTCTTCACCGACCGCGATGTACATCGCGAGGAGAATTGCCGCGGTCGCGTTGATGGTCATGGAGGTCGACACGCGATCGAGCGGGATGCCGTGAAACAGGCGCTCGAGATCTTCGACACTGTCGATCGCGACCCCCGCGCGCCCGACCTCCCCCTCCGCCATGCGATGATCCGAGTCGTAACCCATCTGCGTGGGGAGATCGAACGCAACGGAGAGGCCGGTCTGACCTGCGTCCAGCAGATGGTGAAACCGCGCATTCGTCTCCTCGGCCGTTCCAAAGCCCGCGTACTGGCGCATCGTCCAGAGCTTGCCGCGATACATGGTCGGATACACGCCGCGCGTGAACGGCGGCTCCCCGGGCATCCCGAGATCGCGGGCGGGATCCCCGCGCCAGTCTGCCGGCCCGTAATACGCCTTCTCCTTCGTCATGGCTTTGCAAGCACCGCGCGGGCGAACGCCACATCCTGCTTGGAGCCAATGATCAGCGGCGTGCGTTGGTGCAGCTCCGACGGTTTGATGTCGAGGATGTCGCGCGCGCCATCGATCGCCGCACCGCCTGCTTGCTCGACGACGAACGCGAGCGGCGCGGCTTCGTACAGCAGCCGCAGCTTGCCGTGCGGCGAGATCGTATCGGCGGGGTAAAGGAAGACGCCGCCCGACATCAGGTTGCGATGAATGTCGGCGACGAGGGAGCCGATGTACCGCGCGTTCTTGGCTTCGACGCGGCCGCCATCGCCATTCTTGAATGCACCCACGACACGCTGGATGCCCGGCGCCCACTTGTTCCAGTGACTCTCGTTGACGCTGTAATAAGTGCCGATGTCGGGCGAGCGGATGTCGGGGTGCGACAACAGGAACTCGCCGATGGTGGGGTCGAGTGTGAAGCCGTGCACCCCCTGCCCCGTCGTGTACACCAGCATCGTGCTGGAACCATACAGGATGTAGCCGGCGGCGACTTGCGCGCGCCCTTTCTGGAGACAGTCGGCCAGCGTGCCCGGCCCCTTCTTCGTTGCGCTGCGCCGATGAATGGAAAAGATCGTGCCGATCGAGACGTTGACGCCGATGTTGGTGGAGCCGTCGAGCGGATCGTACATGAGCACGTACTTGCCGCCGCGCTGGTTCTCGCGCACTTGCACGGGGATCGGGTGCTCGTCTTCTTCCGACGCGACGACGCACACTCGCCCCGTGTGCTCGACGGCATGCCGCACCGTCTCGTTGGCGAACACGTCCAGCTTCTGCTGCACCTCGCCCTGGACATTGATCGCACCGACCTCGCCGAGGATATCGGTGAGGCCGGCGCGCCGCACCTGGCGGGAGATGATCTTCGCCGCCAGGCAGAGATCATACAGCAGGTTCGACAGCTCACCCGTGGCCTCGGGATGGAGCCGTTCCTGCTCCATGATGAACCGCTCAATCGTGATGACCGACGTCGGCGATTGCGAGCGTGCCATGACTCGAGACGGTGAATGTGATCGTGCCCCGCTGATCGGTCCGGAGCACGGTGACTCCGTGTCCTCGCAGCCGTGCGATCGCTTCGGGCGCGGGATGCCCGTAGCGGTTCTTCGCTCCCACGCTGATGACCGCCTCGGCCGGCCGCAGCTCATCGAGCCAGCGGTCCGATGTCGCGCCGCGGGACCCGTGATGTCCGACCTTCAACAACGTCACCCGGCCGACCTGCCCCGCAAGATGCGCCTCGGTCGGCATCCCCGCGTCGCCGGCGAAGAGCAAGCGCGCACCGCCGTAGCTAACGAGCAGCACGACCGACTCTTCGTTGATATCCGTCTGGCTCGCTACCCACGCCGAGTCCGGACTCAACACGTCGATCGTGACACCATCCACGTCGAGCCGATCGCCGCGGCGCGCGGGGCGCCACTCCGCCCCATCGCTCTCGACCGCACCGAGGAACCCCAGATATCCGACATCCGGCACCGGCTGGCCAGGCTCCAGCACATAGGCCGGATCGAACGCCTCGAGCACGGCCGGCAAGCCGCCGAAATGGTCGAGGTGCGCGTGCGTCGCGACGATCGCGGCCAGTTGGGTCGCGCCGTGACTCCGCAGAAACGGGACCACGACACGCCGGCCGGCATCACCGCGTGGCCCGCGCGGCCCACCATCGATCAAGACCCAGCGCCCCGCCGGACTGCGCAACGCAATCGCGTCGCCCTGGCCGACGTCTAGGAAACTTACGGTCAAACACTGACAGTCTGAAAGACGGCGGAGGGCGCCGAAAGACGCCCAAAGCGCCGCAAGAGCAGCGACGAACGCGAGCCGCGCCGCGATGGTCCAACGCCGACGCGGCGAGTGCCAGAGCCACCAGGCGAGAACGAGGATTCCGAGCCACAGCGCGGCAGCCTGAGCGCCGGCGATCATGATGAAATGGCCGCCGGGCAGCGCCGCCGCCGCCTTTGCCACCACGTCGAGCAGCGCGAGACACAAGCCCGCACCAGCAGCCAACCAGCTGGATGACAGCAGCAGCGCGACCATGAGGCCGGGCACCGCGAGCCCCGCCAGCGGAATGGCGGCGAGGTTCGCCAGGACGCCGATCGGGGCGACGGTACCGAATGCGTAGGCGGAAATCGGAGCGGTGAGGAGCGTCGCCGCCGCCGCCGGAGCCATCGCGCGCACCAGCTTGGCGTGACGCTCGGTCGCCCGGCCTGCCCAGATCACCGCCGCCACAGCCGCCACGGACAACCACGCGCCGACGGACTGTACGGACCAGGGATCGCCGAGCATCACGCACAGCGCCGCGAGTGCAACGATCCCCCTGGGCGCAACAACGCGCTGCCGCAACTGCCCGATATCCAGCAGCGCCAGCATCGCCGCCGAGCGCGTCGCGGGCGCGGGAAAGCCCAGCAGCCAGACGTACCCGAGCATCACCGTGGTGCCCGCGAAGAATCGGGCGCGGGTGCCAAGCCGCAGTCGCTTGAGGAGAACGCTGAGCCAAGCCGCGAAGAAGCCGACGTGCAGACCCGAGATCGATAGGAGATGCGCGAGTCCCGACCGCGTGTAGCGCTCGCGTAGCTCGGCATCGAGCTCAGCCCGGCGCGCGATCACCAGAGCGTCGACGAGCGGCGCGCGGCTGCCGAACAGCCGGCGGCTACGTTCGGCGATCCGATCGCGGAGCGCGCCGCGGCCGCGCGGCACCGCGTCGATCTCTCGCACACGCCGGGCGACGAGGATCCCGCCTCTTGCGTCAGGGAGGAAGCGGCCGGCGACAACCCACGTGGTGCCGCCGTTGGCGGGATGGCCATCCGGCCAACGCATGGCAAGCGAGCCGCGACAGCTGGCCCCGTGCACGGTCGCATCGGCGATGCCGCCGCGCGCCGGAACGGGATCGGTGAGCTGGACGATCGCCGCGCGCGTGTCGGGCTTCAGCGAGCCGAGGCTAGTCCACTGCCCCGCGCACGACGCCCGCCGTTCGCGCAGCGCGGCGTCGCCCCATAGCACGCCGGCCACCAGCATGACGCCGAGCGCTGCGCCGAGCGGCGCTCGGCGCCACAGCAGCGCCGCTCCGCCCAACACGAGCAGCGCGGTTATGCGCAGTTCCGCGCCCTGGAGTGCCGCCGCCAATCCGGCGGCGAAAGCAATGGTGAGATAGAGGATCGGCGGGCGCACCGCCGGCCTAGACTACAGCTGCGTGGGTTTTGCTCCGCAGCGGGGGGCGAGCGCGACCTTGCGAATGCCTTCCACGAGCGCGACGTCCAGCTTGGCCTTCTCCTGATCGCTTCCCAGCGACAGCTCGGTCAGGATTTCGCCCTGGCGCGTCGACACGTAGTGGGGACTGAGGCGATTGAGGGCATAGACGAGGACGTCGCTCCGGCAGATGTCGCAGCCGCAGAATTTCGGAAACGCCGCGCGCAGGCTCTGGTATTCTCGCTGCACGACTTCCAGCGCCACGTTCGTTACCGCCACGCGGTGACGAGCTCCTCGGGCTCTTTCTCCAGCGGCCAGGCCGTGAACGTCGATCCGGTGGTGCCGGTGAACCGCACGCGCCGGTACGTCCCGATCCAGTCGGCAGGTCCCTCCAGCAGCGCGATCTTGTTCGTCCGCGTACGCGCCTGCAACAGATCGCCGCGCTTCGCCGGTCCTTCGACCAGCACCTCGTGTGACGTGCCCACCAGCCCCATGTTCTTCCGCTTCGCCACGCGGCGGACCACCTCGATGAGCCGCCCGATCCGCTCAGTCTTGAGCTCCTCGGGGACGTGATCCTTGATCTTGACCGCGGGCGTGGCCTCGCGGACCGAGTACTTGAAGGTGTACGCGTCGTCGAATGCGACGTGCTCGACCAGCGACAAAGTCTCCTGGAAATCGTCTTCCGATTCGCCGGGGAAGCCGACGATGATGTCGGTCGAGAGCGCGAGACCCGGCATCGCGGCGCGCAACGCTGCCACGACGTCGAGGTACTGCTGCCGGTCGTAGCGCCGCAGCATCCGCTTGAGGGTGCGCGAGCTGCCGCTTTGGACGGGAAGATGCACGTACTCGCAGACGGCGGGTGTTTCCGCCATCGCCGTGAGCGAGGTGAAGCGCAGCCGGCGAATGCCGTCCACGGCGCCCACGGCGCGCAGCAGATCGGCGAAGTCATGCTCGCCGTCGTGATAACTGTTGACTGTCTGCCCAAGGAGCGTGACCTCGCTCGTACCGCCGTCGGCCAACCGGGCGACTTCGCCCACCACGTCGGCCAACTTGCGGCTCCGCTCGGGCCCGCGCGTCATCGGAACGATGCAGAAGGTGCACCGATAATCGCAGCCGCGCTGCACGGTCACGAACGCCGAGGTCGGGTTGTCACGCGCCGGTGGGACATCCTCGTAGTGCTCCCATTGCTTGAACGTGACCTCGGTGGCGCGCTGGCCATCGCGTGCGCGCGCGATCAGCTCGGGCAGCGCCCGGTAGCCGTCCGGCCCGATCACGAGATCCACCTGCGGCACGCGCTCGAGGAGCTTGGGACCGAGTCGTTGGGCCATGCAGCCGACTACGCCCATGACGTCACCGGGCCGCTTGTAGCGCTTCAGCTCACCCATGCGGCCCAACACGCGCTGCTCGGCGTGATCGCGCACCGCGCAGGTGTTGACGAGCAGGACATCCGCAGCGGCCGGGTCTTCGGTCCGCACGTATCCCTCGCGTCCCAGGACGCCGAACATCAGCTCGGAATCCGAGACGTTCATCTGGCAGCCGTAGGTCTCGATGTATACGGTGCGCATCGCTAGTTGACGGTCACCTCGAACCGGGGACGTCCGTCCCACTGGTCCGTATCAAGATAGACGCTCAGATAATCTTCCGTCATGACCTCCAGGCGGCCCTGCTGGCGGCCGGAGACCACACCGTCCGCTGTCTGGCCTCGGCGGTGCGCACGATACTCGGCCGCCTTGGCCTGCCCAAGCTCGCGAAGCTCGCGGGCGCGGTCGCGAATGACCACCGGCGGCAGTTGGCCAGGAAGCCGTGCCGCCGCTGCGTCGGGACGAACCGAAAACGGAAAGACGTGCAAATACGTGAACGGCAAGGCGCGAAGCAGGGCAATTGAGGCGCTGTGGTCCTCGTCCGTCTCTCCGGGGAAGCCCGCGATGACATCGGCCCCCAAACCGAGAATCGGCAACCGTTCCGCCAGCCATTCGATTCGCGCCTGATACGACTCGGCCGTGTACCAGTGTCGCCCCATGCGCTTGAGGACGCGGTTGGAGCCCGACTGCAACGGGGCGTGCAGATGCGCGGCGAGATGACGCGGCGCCTCGATGAGCAGGCCCGCGAGTGTGTCGTCGACTTCGGTGGCTTCCACACTCGAGAGCCGGAAGCGCACGGAGGGGACGGCCGCGATGAGGGATTCCAGGAGCTCGCCGAGCGACGGGGTTCGGGCTTCCCGACCGTAGGTTCCGATGTGCACACCCGTGAGCACGATCTCGGCGTGGTGCTCCGCCAAGGCGCGTGCTTCCTCTATAAGGTCGTCGACCGGCCGCGACCGGTTTGCGCCGCGGGCCAGCGTCGTTGCACAAAAGGTGCAATGCTCGTCGCAGCCGTCCTGGATCTTCAATAACGCACGGGATTTGGTACCAGCAGGTCGGGGCGCAGCATGCAGCGCCCGTACCTCGACCCCCGCCGCCCGCAGCACCTCCGCCGGCTCTGCATTCGCCACCACCGCGTGCACCGACGGCAACGCGGCGATCGAGCCATCATCGAGCGCCGCGGCGCATCCCATGACGATCGTGTCGCACAAAGCGGCGCAGCTTGACTTCGCTTTCGTGCGTCACAGTGCAGGAATTCACGACGGCCAGATCAGCCAGGGCAGGATCATCGACGACGACGGCACCATTCGCATCGAAGGCCTGGCGCACCCGCTCGGTGTCGTACTGGTTGGCCTTGCAGCCGAAGGTGTGGAAGTAGACCCTCACGGCCGTACGGTGAGGCCGACCAGGAACGTCCAGACCCGCTCGGTCAGCCCCGTCCCTTTGCGCTCGAGACGCTCGAGACCGATGTCGAGCCGGC
>QHTW01000200.1:0-3253 GCA_003220955.1 Gemmatimonadota bacterium
GGCCGCGGCCGCCTCGACGTACAGCTGGCCGGTCTGCGCGAGGTAGGCTTTTCCCAGATCGAAGTAGTCGACCGAGAACAGCGTGCCCGCGTGCTCGCCGATCGAGCCGGTGAGAATCGGCGTGTCGACCAACGTAAAATGGCGCTGATGAAAAAAATCGCGGATCGCCTCGATGACTTCGTGACGGACGCGCGCGATCGCGACCTGCTGCTTGGAGCGCAACCACAAGTGCCGGTGCTCGAACAGAAACGCGGTGCCGTGCTCCTTCGGGGTGATGGGGAAATCGGGGCTCGGGCCGAGGATGCGGAGATCGGCCGTTTGCATCTCGACGCCGCCCGGCGCCCGCGGCTCGACGCGCACGACGCCCGTGATTTCGACCGACGTCTCCTGTGTAAGTTTCTCAAACGAGTCCCAAGCCCCGGACCCCACGTCCCTTTTCGAGAGAACCGCTTGCATCAACCCGGTGCCGTCGCGCACCACGACGAACGCGATCTTGCCGCTCGACCGCGTCGTCGTCACCCAGCCGCGCACGGTGACGGTCTGCCCCGCGAGCGGCGGAAGCGCTTCGATCCAATGACGTTCCGGCATAGGCGCGGCATACTAGTGGCGAGCCTTTTCAGTGTCAACGCGATGACGAGCGCGTGCGCCCCGCCGATGAAACTGGGTCCGGCTCGGCAGGAGTCGGGTTGGCCGGCGTATCTCGGCACCCAGCGCCACGACGCCGCTGCCCACGAGACCCTAAACCCCGATCCCCGGCCGCTCTGGCACGTCGAGATGGGGCGCGGCGTGCGCGGCAGCCCGGCGCTCGGCGAAACCGTGATCGCCGCGGGCACGGCCGACCGCAACCTCGTGCTCCTCGACCGCGCGAGCGGCCAGATCCTGTGGCGCTCGCACCTCGATGGCACCGTGCGGGCGGGTCCCCTGCTCGACGAAGACCGGCTGTACATCGCCACGGAGTCGCAACCGCGGGGTCGCGTGTATGCCGTTCGCCTGCGCGACGGACGGCAACTGTGGCGTACCGGAGTCGGCAGCGTGACGGCGCCGCTCGCGTTCGACGGCGAAGCGATCTACGCGGCCACCGAAGGAGGCCTGGTGCTGCGTCTGGAGCCGGAACGCGGCCAGACGAGGTGGCAGACGACCGTCAGCGGCGCGGTGCGGGCCGGGCCGCTCATCACCCCGCGCGGGCTGCTCGTCGCCACGACCGACGACACACTCTATCGGATCGATCGGGAGTCAGGCACGGTGCGCGCGCGGCTGCGACTCCCCGGTGCGGTCCTCGCGACGCCGACAACCGACGGCGGGGGGCGCCGTGCGTATTTCACCACAACCAACGGTCATGTCGTAGCGGTCGACCTCACGGCGTGGACCGTGACCTGGGATCGCATCGCCGGCGACGCGGTGTATGGCGCGCCCGCGCTCGTCGGCGACACGCTGTTCGTGCTGTCGCGCGACGGCCGCTTGTGGCGGATTCCGGTGGACGCGCCCGACGCCGCGACGAGTCACGCGCTCGACATCGTCGCCACGGCGGGACCGACCGTGCTCGCGTCGGGCGTGCTGGTAGGGAGCGTGAGCGGCGAGGTGCTGCTGGTCGATCCCGCGACCGGGGCGATTCGCTGGCGCGCGCAAGTCACCGGCCCGATCGAGGAGCCGCCGCTCGTACGCGACCGCCAGGTGGTGGTCGTCGCGGGCCGCGGCAATATTCATACGTATCGATGATGCGCTCGATTGGATTCGTCGCAATGCTGCTATGCGGTACTGCTCCGAGGCTCTCGGCGCAGTATCTCGATGCACGTCGGCACGACGGCACGAGGCACGAGAGTGAGCAGATAAGAGATTTGTCGGGCCAACGTGAGACGTTCCGACGTGCGACTGTCCATTACGGAAAATGGTTCACTGCAGCAAGCGTCGCCGCACTGATCATGTTCGCCGAGCGCGAACACAACCAGTCGCAGCGCGCGTGGAATTCGCTGCTCGATATTTGCCGGTCGGCACAGGCCGCCTGCGCGCTGGCGCCCGACGGCCGGTACGTGCGGAGCGACGCCGAACAGCTGTACCAGCGCTCGCGGGCGTACGACCGCCGCGCCAATCACTGGCTGCTGGGGGCGCAGGCGAGCCTGCTCGCCACCACGGCGCTATTCATTATTGATCTGCACCCGGGGGAGGGCCCGGAGAATATCCCCTTGGCTCCGCTGCAAGTGGGGATGCGGATCGCTTTCTAACAACAACGTGCGGCGTGTGAACGTGTGGCGTGCGGCGTTACCGTGAAAGGTCGTGCGCTCAGAAGCCCGCCCTGATACGCCGCACGCCGCATGTAGGTCACGCCACACGTTTCACCCCACCCGGAAGAGTTCGAAGCCCCGCCCGTATCGCGTCACAATCCGCTCCCGATACGCCACGTGCTCACGCTTCTCGAGCGCGGGATCCTGCGCGATGATCGCGGCCGCGGCGATGCGCGCGGCATCGAGCAGCGGCAGGTCGGTCTCGAGGTTTGCGTACCGCAGCGCCACGCCGCCCGACTGCCGCGCGCCCGCGAGCTCGCCCATCCCCCGCTCGTGCAAGTCGAGCTCGGCGATCCTGAAGCCGTCCGTGGTTTCGGTGAACGCCTGCAGCCGCGGCGCCGCTTCGGACGAGTCCGAGAGCAGGATGCAGTGACTCGCCGCCGCACCACGGCCGACCCGGCCCCGCAGCTGATGGAGCTGCGCCAGCCCGAACCGCTCGGCGTGCTCTATCAACATCACGGTCGCGTTCGCCACGTCGATGCCGACTTCGATCACGCTGGTGGCGACCAGAATGTTGACCGCGTTGTCGCGGAAGTCGCGCATCGTCGCGTCGCGCTCGTCGGCCTTCAGGCGGCCGTGCACCAATCCCACCCGAAACTCCGCGAAGGTCTTCGCCAGCTTCTCGGCCATGGTCGTCGCGGCCTTGAGGTCGGCGCGCTCTGATTCGTCGATCACCGGATAGATCACGTACGCCTGCCGCCCCGCCGCGCATTCGGTGCGAATGAAGTCGTAGATCTTGGACCGCGCGGCGTCGGTGCGGAGCGCCGTCTTCACGGTCCCACGACCCGGCGGCCGCTCGCGGATCTGGGTGACGTCGAGATCGCCGTACAGCGTGAGCGCGAGCGAGCGCGGGATCGGGGTCGCGGTCAGCAGCAAGACGTCGGGGGCATCGCCTTTCTCGACCAGCGCGGCGCGCTGCTCAACACCGAACCGATGCTGCTCATCGATCACCGCGAGCCCCAGGCGGCGAAACG
>QHTW01000200.1:3266-8860 GCA_003220955.1 Gemmatimonadota bacterium
TGGATCAACGCGTGCGTGCCGACGACGACGCGTGGCCCACCGCTCGCGATGCGCTCGCGCACCGCTGCCTTCTCCGCCGCCGTCATCCGGCCCAGCAGCAGCTCGGGCCGAATCGCCAGCGGCTCCAGCAGACGCGTCAAGGTGACGCCGTGCTGCTCGGCGAGCAGCTCGGTCGGCGCCATGATCGCGGCCTGATACTCGTTCTCCGCCGCGAGTAGCATCGCGAAGAGCGCCACGACGGTCTTGCCCGTGCCGACGTCCCCCATCAGCAGCCGGTGCATGCGGAGCGGCGCGGTCATATCGTCCGTGATCTCGCGGATCGCGTGGCGTTGATCGGCGGTCAACTCGAACGGCAGGTGCTCTTTGAGGCGGGTCGTGAGCTCGCGCTTGAGCTCGAATCGAATTCCGGCGCGCGCCCGCTTGGCCAAGTGGCGCGCCCGCGCCTGCACGAGCTGCTGGTCAAACAGCTCGTCGAAGGCCAGACGGCGCCGACCGAGTTCGGCGTCCTCCACCTTCGCGGGTCGGTGCACCAGCTCAAACGCCTTGGGCAGCTCAATGAGGCCGTGGGTCGCGCGAAACGCAGCGGGATGCGGATCGTGGACGAGTGGCAACAGCTCGTCCAGATGTTGCTGGACCAGCGCGCGAATCTGGCGGTGCGTGAGGCCTTCGGTGGCGGGATAAATCGGCAGCACGACGCCGGGATTGCTCTCGGTGTCGTCACCCGCTTCGGCCAACACGATGAACTCGCGCGGCACGATCTGTTTGCCGTGGTAGTAGCGAACGGGGCCCGTCACGAGCAGCAACTGGCCTTTTTTGATCTGGCGCTCGAGGAACGGGCGCCCCGGCCAGGCGCACTCAAGCAGTCCGCTCTCGTCCTTCAGCACCGCGCGAAAGACGCGCAGTCCCCGGCGCGTCGGCAACACGCCGGTGCTGACGACGCGCCCCACGCAGGTCACCTCCTGGTTGATGGCGGCCCGCGCCAGCAGTGTCACGGTCGTGGCATCGAGATAGCGATGCGGCGCGTGATAGAGCAGATCGCCGGCGGTGCGGATGCCGAGTCGCTGGAGGGCTTCGGCCCGTTTGGGGCCGACGCCTTTCAAGAACTTGACCGGAGAGGTGAGCTGGAGCTTCACCCGGCGACCAGCCGGTGCGCGAATTTCACGGGATCGAACGGCTCGAGGTCGTCGACCGTTTCGCCGGTACCGAGAAAGCGAATCGGTACCGGCACCGCGCGGCGCAGGGCGATCACGCTGCCGCCTTTCGCCGTGCCGTCGAGCTTCGTGATGACGAGCCCGGTGAGCGGCACCGCCGCGGCAAAGGACTCGGCCTGGCGTACGGCATTCTGTCCCACAGTGGCGTCGAGCACGAGCAGCGATTCGTGCGGCGCGCCAGTGTGTCGCTTGCCGACCACGCGCACCACTTTCTTGAGCTCTTCGCGCAGCCGCTCATCGGTGTGCAGCCGGCCGGCGGTATCCACCAGCACAATGTCGATGCCTCTGCTCACCGCGGCGTCAACGGCATCGAACGCGACCGCGGCGGGATCACCCCGCTGCGTGGCGCCCACGAACGGCGCCGAGAGACGGTCGGCCCAGATCTTGAGTTGTTCGGTCGCGCCCACGCGGAATGTGTCGGCGGCCGCCAGCAGCACGCTGCGGCCTTCCGACTGGAGCCGCCTCGCGAGCTTCGCGACCGTTGTCGTCTTGCCGGTGCCATTGACGCCGAAAATGAGCATGACCGTCGGGGGCTGAGCGGCGCGCGCCAGTGGGGCCGACGGCGGGCCCAACTGCTCCACGACGATACGCTCGAGCGTTGCCTGATCGACTTCGTCCGCGCAACTCAGTTTGTCGACGGTTTGGTTGGTCGCTTCAACCCCGAAGTCCGCCTCGACCAGTATGCGCTGCACTTCTTCCAGCTTCACGGTGTCCATCGCGCCGCCGGTGAAGAGACCACCAAGTTTCTTCCAGAGTCCCATCAGGGAAGTCCCTGCCGGCGGCGCAGCGCCCATTCGGTCGCGAGCGCCAGGATCGCGATGACGAACAGCCACCACCGATCCCGCAGCCCGACGGACGCGACGCGCGCCGTCGCTTCCCCGGGTTGAGCGCTGATCGCGGGCGCGCGAGGCAACCACTCCTCGGACCAGGTCTCGACGGCGACGACACCCTGCTCCGGTCCGCCACTCAGGACGTAGCGATAGCTGCCGGGAGGAAGGAGCAGCTGCGCCCGACCGGCTGCATCGAACCGCAGCGTGTTGGTGCGCGTCGTAGGGCCGCTCCTGAGGGTGATGGCGAGGGGTCGCGCGCTGTCGGGCGCCGTCCAGCGCCAGACGGTTGGCAGCCCGTTCGGCACCTCGAGCTGCTCCGGAGCCGCCCGCTCCCTCGTCGCCGCTCCCTGCTCCCCAAGGAGCCAGTCCACCACAGCCGCGATGACGCTGCGGTAGGCTTGCTCCGCGGCACCGCCGCGAAATGCCCACCGCCACAGCCCGGCCGCGGTGATACTCGCAACGCGCCGATCGTCGCGCTGCTCGAGTGTGACGATCGGCCGCGCCAGACCGCGGCGCGCGAGCCGAGCGGCGAGAGCGACGGTGGTGGTGCGGTTCGAGTCTCGGGCCGGCACGGTGACGGCGGTCGCCGGCGGCAACGAGTCCCACGAAACTCCGGCCAGCGCCGCGGTGAAGGGGGACGACTGCGGCGGCTCGACATACCAGTCTCCCGCCTGTCCATTGGTCGGCCACAACAAGACCGGCCCCGCCCCCGCGGTTCGCGCGGTGAATTCGCGCGCGCGCGCCGGATCACCCGTCGCGATCACCAGCCGCGCCGCGCTCGCCGCGCGCGTCAGCTCGGCGCCGGCAACGGGCGCCAGCGTCGCGCCGTCACGCCAGCGCCCCGCCTCTGTCTCGACGAAGACGCGCACCGGCAGCCGCGCGACATCGCTCAGCGCACGCGCCAGAAACCGCGCCTCCCAATCGGGCGGCGAGGCGAAGATGACGGCTGCGGGCTCGAGACTCACGTCGAGGACAAATAACCGGGCGTCATCTCGAGGCTCGGCGTCGCCGGCACCATCCAGGCGGACCTCGAGCACCGCCCATCCGGGATTCGGGATTCGGGATACGGGAAACGCGACGTCGGTGGACATTGTCCCGCTGTCGGGCAGCGTCACTCGCTGCGACGTCAGCCGGCGTTCGGCGACACTCACCACGATCGCTGCGTTCCGAGCCCCGAGTCCCGAGCCCCGAATCCCAGCCGCTCCGTAGCTCACCTTGAGCCGGACAGTATCGCCTCGCGTCACGTGTCGAGCGCCCTCGACACTCGCGACGTAAGCGTCGAAAAATGCGCGTCGCGGTTGCACGATAATCCGGGGACGGCGCAGGAGATCGGGCGGGATGCTCGCGACGTCATCGACGTTGCCATCGGTGATGATCACGACCTCGCCGGCGCGGCCCGCGGCGGCTTCGAGCGCGGGACCGAGGTCGCTCGCTCCGGCGGTGGGGGGTGTGGTGTCGAACGCCGTGACGCCTGCGCCGAAGCGCCAGACGACAGCGCGGCGCCCTGCGAACGAGCGCGCGCTGTCGAGCGCGGCCTGCCAGGGCGGGCCGGTCATACTGAGCGAGGCATCGAGCAGCACGATCGGCTGATCGCCGGCCGGGAGGAGCCGGGCGCTCGATGGATTCCAGAGCAGCAGGATCAACGCCAGCACGGCGACCGCCCGTAGGATCACGAGAGACATGCGAGGGCCTCCGCGACGGTGAACTTGCCGTCGTACAGCGCCCGCCCGACGCACGCGCCGGCGAGCCCGGCGACGCGCGCGGCGCGGAGATCGTCGAGCGAGCCCACGCCACCCGACACGATGACATCGAGACCGAGGGCCGCGAGTTCTGTGGCTCCCGCGATATCGGGCCCCGCGAGCTGCCCGTCGCGGGTGACTTCGTTGTAAATGATCGTGCGGATTCCCAGCCTCGCGACGCGCGTCGCCAGCTCTTGCGCGGTGAGCTCGAGGAGCTCGGCGGTCCCCCCCCCGCCCCCGCCGCGGGGCGCGACTCGCCCTCCTTTCGCGTCGATGCCCACGGCGAGACGCGCAGCGCCATGGCGGGAGACGAGTCGCGCGACGAGGCCATCGTCGACCGCACCCCGCGCCCCGATCACCACGCGCGTGGCACCCAGCGTAAACGCCTGGTCGATGTCCCCCTCCCGAAACAGCCCGCCGCCGACCTGCACCCGGATCTGCGCCGCTTTCAGCACCGCACTGATGAGCTCGTGATTGTCCTGCCGTCCGTACGCGCGATCCATGTCGACGAGGTGAATCCAGCGCGCACCCGCGCGTGTGAACGCGGCCAGCGCGGCGAGCGGCTGGACCAAGGGGCCATGGGGGGGGGCGCGCACCACGCGCCCGCCTTCGATATCAACGGCGGGATAGAGCTCCACGGAACCTGTTGTTGGCGAGAGGAGACTTAGTCGTCGCGGGCAGGGCCCGCCACCGAGCCCAGTGCCGGTCCCGCGGGCTGACCCAGCGCCGGCTCCAGCTCGGCGAGGAGCTGCGCGCGTACGGCGTCGAATGCCGATTTCAACTTCGACGCCACCGGCTCGCCGGCACCGGCGTCTTTGCGCTGCGGATTCGTCGGCCGGCCGTTCACGAGGAACTCGTAGTGCAGGTGCGGGCCAGTGGCGAGACCCGTCGCGCCCACGTAGCCGATGATCTGCTGCTGGGCGACCCGCTGTCCCACATGGAGGCCCGAGGCGAAGCGCGAGAGGTGGCCGTAGCGCGTGCGAATGCCGTTGGCGTGCCGCAGCTCGACCAGATTGCCGTAGCCGCCGTTGCGGCCTGCCTCGGTCACGATGCCGTCCGCGGTGGCGCGCACCGGCGTGCCGTAGCCCGCGGCGTAATCGGTGCCCTCGTGGGTTCTCCAGCGCTTGAGGATCGGATGGAAGCGCCCACCGAAGCGGCTCGAGATGTGGCTGAAGCGCAGCGGTGCACGCAGAAAGGCGCGACGCAACGAGCGGCCACGATCGTCGTAGAAGCCGGTTGAGCCGTTCGGATTATCGAACGCAAACGCGAAGCTGGGGATCCCCGCCACATCTATTCTCCCCTTCCGGCGACTGCAGCCGCTCGATCACGACTTCCACGCGATCGCCGGGACGTAGATCGCGCGTGAAGTCGACCTCCCAGTCGTACACGTCGGCAATGGCCCAGGCGAGCGCGACGCGCTGGCGGACCGGCAGAAATGAATCCGGGATCGCCGCGTCGAGCGCATCGTACAGATTCGATTGAATGACGGCGGTGGTGCGAAGCCGCTCCGTCGTCCAGGGAACGGTTTCGACCGTCTCGCTCCAGCCCGAATCGCCCCCGAGGCGCGTCAGCAGCAGGTGCCGCTCGGGGTCGAGCCGCACGCCGAGGCGATGGGCGACCGCGGCGCCCTTCAAGCGCCGCACTTCGAAGATGAGCCCCGGCTGCATCCGCCGGGGATTGAGCGCGTGCGTGGCCTTCAGGAAGGAGACGTACTCGCGGCCGGTGATCCCGGCTCGCGCCAGCACGTCGGACAAGATCTCGCGCCGGCCGAGCGTGTCCGACCACTCATCGTAGGCGCTGGTGACCACGATGGG
>QHTW01000201.1 GCA_003220955.1 Gemmatimonadota bacterium
AATTGACGCGCGAGTTCGGTGCACCGGCGTACGATCGGGTCGAGGCGCCCGCGACCCCGGTACAAAAACGGCGGCTCGCGGCGCTCTCACCTGGCCAGGTGCAGTGCACAGAGCTTGCCGGGGAGAGGGTTCAGCGCATCATCAACGAAGCTCCCGGCAACCACGCCCCAATCGGGGGCGTGAAGGTCAGCGCCGCGACCGGATGGTTCGCCGCTCGGCCATCGGGCACCGAGGATCTCTACAAGATTTACGCCGAGAGCTTCCGGGGGAGGGACCAGTTGAACCGCATCGTGCAGGAGGCGCAGGTGATTGTCG
>QHTW01000202.1 GCA_003220955.1 Gemmatimonadota bacterium
CTCCAGTACGTGTCCGGGGACTACAACAAGCCGGAGACCTTTGCGGCGCTCAAGAGAGCCTTGGGGAAGGCGCGACGCCCCACGCACTATCTCGCGATCCCTCCCGCTCTATTCGAGACGGTGATTCAAGGGATCGGCGCTGCCGGTCTGGCGGACAACGCGCGAGTCATCGTCGAAAAGCCGTTCGGCCGCGATCTGGCCTCCGCGCGCGAGCTCAACGCCGTTGCGCGGGCGGTCTTCCCCGAGGATGCGATCTTCCGGATCGATCATTTCCTGGGGAAGGAGGCGATCATGAACATCCTCTACTTCCGCTTTGCCAATTCTTTCCTGGAGCCGATCTGGAATCGTAACTACGTCGCCAGCGTGCAGATCACTCTGGCCGAGCAGTTCGGTGTGAACGGCAGGGGCGCATTCTACGAGACCACGGGGTGCCTGCGCGACGTGATTCAAAACCACCTGTTCCAGGTCGTCGCGCTCCTGGCCATGGAACCGCCCGTCACCCGGGATTTTGGAGCGGTTCACACCGAACAAGCGAAGGTCTTCGAAGCGATGCGACCGTTGCAGCCGCGTGATCTGGTGCGCGGCCAATACGCCGGTTACCGGGAGGAATCGGGCGTGGCCCGCGATTCCGATGTCGAGACCTACTGCGCTGTGCGACTCTGCATCGACTCATGGCGATGGGAGGGAGTGCCCTGGTATCTGCGTTCGGGAAAGTGCCTCCCCGAGACGGCCGCCGAAGTGCTCGTCGAGCTGAAGCCGCCGCCGGCGCAGCTGTTCGCTGACTCGGCCCCGCCGGCCGGTCCGGCGAACTATCTGCGCTTCCGCCTCTCCCCCGACGCCGCGGTCGCCCTGGCCGCTCGCGTCAAGCGTCCGGGCAAAGAATTCGTCGGCGACCAACGGGAGCTGTATATGGTCGAGGAGCTGATCGGCGCCCAACCGCCCTACGAGCGCCTGCTGAGCGACGCCATGAGCGGTGATGGGGCGCTCTTCACGCGATGGGATGCGATCGAAGCGGCCTGGGTGGCGGTCGATCCCGTCCTCAAGACCCATCCCCCGGCGATCCGATACGAACGCGGCACGTGGGGACCGAAAGAGGCCGACGCGCTCATAGCGGCGCACAGCAGCTGGCACAATCCAACGTTGACAGCGGGTGGGATGTGAAACCACATTCCGGCCAGACCGCGGGCGTAATTCAGGGGTAGAATGCCAGCTTCCCAAGCTGGACGTCACGGGTTCGAATCCCGTCGCCCGCTCTCAAGGGACCAGCGCTCGCTGGTCCCTTTTGCTTTGATGTAAGGTATTGCCGCGCCATATCTCCTAAGCGATATTAGCCGTTGAAGTTGCGTCGTTTGCTTCAGAAACTCCTTGAACCTCTAGGCGGTCAGCAGTGATTCGCGTACAGGCGGTGGCACCCGACTCGTTGGGCGCCGCCCTCGAACTCATCCCAGGCACCGAGCTGCTCGCGGTCAACGCCCGTCCCCTCGGGGACTTTCTCGACTGGGAGTTCCTGACCGCGGATGAGCAGTTCGTGCTCCAGGCACGCCTGCCGTCGGGTCAGGAGATCGAGTACGACGTCGAACGCCCCGAGGGGCTGCCGATGGGGGTCATGCTGGAGCCGCCCCGGATCCGCCGCTGCGCCAATCACTGCGACTTCTGCTTTGTGGACGGCAACCCGCAGGGGATGCGGCAGGCCTTGTACATCCGGGATGACGATTACCGCCTCTCGTTCCGCTACGGCAACTTCGCGACCCTGACCAACCTGAAGCCGTGGGACCTCGAGCGCATCGTGGAGTATCGGCTGTCGCCGCTCTACGTTTCCGTGCACGCGACCGACCCGGTCGTGCGGCGCTGGCTGCTGCGCAATCCCGAGGCTTCCGAGGTCGTTCCACAGCTACGCTGGTTCGGGGAGCGGGGCATCGCGTTCCACACGCAGGTGGTGCTGGTGCCGGGCATCAACGACGGGCCGCAGCTGGTGCGCACGTTGACGGACCTGTATGGCCTGGGGCCGGCGGTGCTGTCGGTCTCGGTGGTCCCCGTGGCGTTGACGGAATTCAGCAAGCATGCGCTGGTACGGCAGCCGACGCGCGAGGAGTGTCGCGCCGCGCTCGCCACCGTGGACAATTTCGCGGCGCGCGCCGTGGCGGATCGTGGCGCGCCGTGGTGCTACGGGGCCGACGATCTCTATCTCCAGGCCGACATGCTATTGCCGCCGGCGGAGTGGTATGGCGACTTCGAGCAGCGCGAGAACGGCGTTGGCGCGGTGCGCTATCTCCAGACCCGCATTCAGGCGGCTCCCCTCGAGCCCGATGACTGGCGCGATACGCGCATCGGCATCGTCACCGGGACCGCCATGGGGCCGCTCATGCCCCAGGTCGTGGCCGACCTGAGAACCGCGACCGGCGCGCAGTTCGAGATTCTGGCGCTCGAGAACACGCTCTTTGGGTCCGCGGTGACCAGCGCGGGCTTGCTTCCCGGCAAGGCTGTGCTGGCGGCGCTGAAGGACCGCACGGACCTCGATCTCGCGTTGCTGCCGGCCGAGTCGGTCAACGACGACCTGCTCTTCATGGACGATCTGGAGGCGCACGATCTCGCCGCGCAGCTGCCAATGCCGGTGCGGCTCTCGTATGACTTTGCGGATGCGCTGGAGGAAACGTTGGAAAGTTGGAAGGTTGGAATGAACAAACATTCCAACTTTCCAACCGTCCAACGTTCCGTCGGTGACGCGTGAGTACCCCCACCGTCGCTATCATCGGCCGCCCCAACGTCGGCAAGTCCACGCTCTTCAACCGCATCATCGGGCGGCGCCAGGCGATCGTGGACGCCCAGCCGGGCGTGACCCGCGATCGGCATTTCGCCCCCGCGGAATGGAACGGCCGCCGCTTTTGGCTGGTCGATACCGGCGGCCTGGTCCCGGGATCGGCAGATCCGATGAATCGCGCGATTCGGTCGCAGGTGGAGCAGGCGGTCGCGGACAGCGATGTGCTGTTATTCGTCGTGGACGTGGAATCGGGCATCCACCCGATGGATCTTGAGATCGCGCAATATCTCCGCAAGGCGAAACGACCGTTGATCCTCGTGGTCAACAAGGCCGACAATCTCCCGGACGAAACCCGCCACCTCTCGTTCTATGAGCTTGGTTTGGGTGACCCGTTCCCCGTATCAGCGGCGGTGGGGAAGAGCAGCGGCGACTTGCTCGACCTGCTCGTGTCCCTCTTGCCTGACACACCAGCCGCGGACGAGGCGGAGTCGATCGCTGTGGCCGTCGTGGGCCGGCCGAACGTCGGCAAGTCGAGTCTCGTGAACAAGCTGCTCGGCCAGGACCGGCTGGTCGTTGCCGACGAGCCGGGGACGACGCGCGATGCCATCGATACGCCGTTCGAGTACCAGGGTCGCACGCTCGTGTTCATCGACACCGCGGGACTCCGCAAGCGCAGCAAGGTCGAAGAGGATCTCGAGTTCTATTCGACACTCCGCACCTCACGCGCGATGGAGCGCGCCGCCGTTTGCCTGCTCGTTGTGGATGCCAAGGACGGCATGCACGCTCAGGATCTCAAGATTGCCAACGAAGCATGGGACCGCGGGGCGGGCGTGATCGTCGTGGTGAACAAATGGGACTTGATCGAGGAGAAGGAGACCAACACGGCGCGCGACGGCGAGCGGGACATCAAGGCGCGCGCGCCCTTCCTCGAGTTCATTCCGTTCTTCTACGTCTCGGCCAAGACGGGGCAGCGGGTCAACAAGCTGCTGGACGCGATCGTGGCGGTCGCCGACGAACGGGAGAAACGCGTCCCCACGGCCGAGGTGAATCGGGTCTTGGAGGAGCTGCTCGCGCGGCAACAGCCACCGCAGCCCGTGGGCGAGTCGGTGCGGCTGTTCTACGCGACGCAGGTCGGCACCGCGCCACCGCGGTTCGCGGTCGTGGCGAATCGTCCCGAGGCGATCCCCGAGTCCTACACCCGCTACCTGCACAACGGCTTCCGCGAAGCGTGGGAGTTCACCGGTGCGCCATTGACGATCAAGTTTCGGCGCAAACGAGGCCGTCGCTGAGCATCGTCCTCGCGATCCTGGCCTCCTATCTCCTCGGCGCGACGCCGACCAGCTACATCGCCGGCAGGATGGGGCGGGGGATCGACCTGCGCGAGCACGGCTCGAAGAATCTGGGGGCCACCAACGTCTACCGGATTCTCGGTTGGAAGTACGCGATTCCCGTCGCCCTCGTCGACATCGCCAAGGGTGCGATTCCCGTGCTGTTCTTCGCCAAGTGGGCCGGCGCCGCGGAACATCCGTGGCTTCCGGTCGTCCTGGGCGGCGCCGCGGTCCTCGGCCACATGTTC